>CALVRK010000005.1 GCA_944358565.1 uncultured Bacilli bacterium | reverse complement strand
GTTCGGCTTTACGCTGCAAGCAGCGGGGAAATGCCCTAGAGTTTAGGCATACACTGTATGCCTAAACTTATTATAATGAACATATGGACGCAGAATATACAAAACAATATATTGAAGCTTTAGGTGGGGAATGTTTGCTTATTTCTGGAGATTTGAAAGAGGCAGATTTTTGTAAAATGGTGGCTAAAAATACTGTGGAAAAATTTGGACATATAGATATTTTAGTTAACAATGCAGGAGTACAATTTCAACAAAAAAAGTTAGAAGATATTTCTAACGAACAGTTTGACTATACAATGAAAACTAATATATATTCTATGTTTTATTTAACTAAAGCTGTTTTGCCATATATGCGAAATGGATCTATTATTAACACTACTTCAGTAACAACTTTTTATGGGGAACCAGAACTGATTGATTATGTTACAAGTAAAGGAGCAATTGTCGGGTTTACTAGAGCTTTGGCTACTAATTTAGCAACTAAAAATATTAGAGTTAATGCCGTGGCACCGGGTTATTTTTGGACAGCATTACAACCGAGTTGCTGGATGCCTAATAAAATTCCAACTTTAGGAGCTGATTCTGACATGAGAAGATGTGCAGATCCATATGAAATAGCACCTATTTATGTTTATTTAGCTAGTGATGATGCTTCTTATACAACTGGTCAAGTGTTTCATATTAATGGGGGACAGTATAAAGGATAATCTTTATACTTTTTTTATGTTTTAGTAAAAAGGTGGTATCTTATAAATTATGATATTCATTATAAATTTTGCTCTTAGGAACACCACGCTCTTTAGCAACTTTTTTTATGGCTTCATTTGGTGTTAGGCCATCTTCAATATATAAATCAACATGGTCTTTAATAGATAGATTATCAAAACTTTGTTGTTCATGGTTACCTTCAACAACAATTACTATTTCTCCTTTTAAGTTTTCCACAGTTTTAAGAAGGTTTTCCACATTTTCGCGTATAACTTCTTCATACTTCTTACTTATTTCCCGGACAATAGCTATTTTTCTATTACCAAATATTTCAAAAATATTATTTAGGGTTTTTGTTAATCTATGAGGAGCTTCATAAAAAGCAATAGGGTAGGGATTATTTTTTAACGATTCTAATTCTTTTTTTCTTTTACTTTCTTTACTATTTAAAAATCCGTAGAAAGTAAAAGGGCCACCACTTAAGCCGGACATAACTAATGCGGGAATAACGGCAGTTGGTCCTGGTAGGCAGACAACATTATAGCCATGTTCAATGGCATTTTTTACTAATATATATCCAGGATCACTTATTACTGGGGTACCGCGATCACTTACGACGGCGATATTTTTTCCGTCTTTTAAATAATCTATTTCTTTTTCTTCATTTTGTTCTTCATTATATAAATGACTTGATATTAATCTATTATTTATATCAAAATGATTTAGTAACTGTTTTGTTGTTCGTGTATCTTCAGCAAATATGACATCAACTTCTTTTAAAATATTTAAGGCTCTTATTGTTATATCTTCTAAGTTTCCAATAGGAGTTGGAACAATATATAAAGTAGGGGAGCCGTCATAACTTTTTTGTCTCATTTATATCATCTCACTTAAAATATTTTTTTATTTCATCGGTGTAACTACCATCAGGATTATGGCTATATAAAGGGGGTAATATTTTTAAACCTTTTTTACCATTCTTTTTTCCCTCGATTAATAAAATATTAGCCTCTTTGTTTTTTCCTGGATAAATTAATCTTATTTTTTTAGGTTCTATATTATTTTCTCGCATAGTAGTTAAAATATCTATTAATCGTTCTGGTCTATGAACTAAGCCAATAGTTCCACCATTTTTTAAAAGTTTTCGCGCTATTTTAAGAATATCATTTAATGTTAAAGTTACTTCATGACGAGCAATTGTTTTATAATCGTTTTTATTAAATCTTGAAGTTTCTTTAACTTCAAAATATGGTGGATTACACGTTATTATATCAAAAAATTCTGGAGTCGCCGATTTAGCATATTCTTTAACATCTTCATTAATAATAGTTATTCTATTTTCTAGATTATTCATTTTTACTGATTCTTTAGCCATTTCTTCTACTTCTTTTTGAATTTCTATGCCTATTATTTTTGCTTTAGTTTTTTCAGATAAAATTAAAGGTATTGGAGCATTACCAGTACCAATATCTAATATATTTTTTGTACTTTCATTTATAGTGATAAAATTAGGAAGTAATACTGAATCTAAGGAAAAGTTAAACATCTCATTATCTTGAATTATTTTAAGGTTTTCATAACCTAATAAATAATTAGTTACTCTCATTTTTATCAACTTCTACTATTCCATAGTTTGGAACATTTACTTTATATTTTTGTTTTAAAATATCTAATCCGGTTATAGTTCCTTCACCGTGTTCGGTCTTAACTTTATCACCAATCTTTTTCATATCTTTTCGGCAATTTTCATAACATTCATCTTCATATTTTAAACAACACATAAGTCTTCCACATACACCATTAATTTTACTAGGGTTCAAAGCAATATTTTGATTTTTGGCCATATTGATTGAAACAGCATTTAGATCTTGTAAAAATCTAGCACAACATAATTTTTGACCGCATGCTCCATATCCACCAATTTCTCTTGCTTTATCTCTAATTCCTATTTGTCTAAGTTCAATTCTAACTTTATAAATAGATGCAAGTTCTCGAGCTAATTCTCTAAAGTCAATACGGTTATCAGCTAGAAATCTAAAAATTAATTTATCACGATCAAATGTATAACTAGCATCTATGACATGCATATTGATTCCATCACGCTGCACTATTTTTCGGCAAGTTTTTAGAGCTAGTGCTGCATCTTTTAAATTCTTTCGTTGCTTATTATAGTCGTTTTTATTGGCAACTCTTATAACTTTTTTTAATTTATCTTGAATTTTAGAAGGAAATATTTTAATATTTGTTTTTACTACAGTACCAAACTGAAGTCCTTGTTCAGTTTCAACAATAACGGTAATATTGTCTTTCAGTTTCAATTTTCCTGGATCAAAGTAATAAATTTGTCCGTGTGGTTTAAAATTTATACCAACAACTTCAATCATCATATCACTCCTTCCAAAGTCATAATAAGCTTGTCCATTAAAAGATTTGAGTTAATATTATATTTTATTAACTCTTTTAATTCAACTAATTTATTTATCTTACGACATATCTCATCTTGAGTATTATTACTACTAATCATTTTTATATCATTATTTAATTCAAAAATTTCTAATGGTTGATTTAATGAATAATTTAAAATATCTTTATAATAGTTTATCATTATTTCATATGCCATTTCAATTTCTTCTTTACTTGTTATATAATCATTCCATAATTTTCCTATATAAAGCAGAGTGTTTAGGTGATTTTTTTCCAAGTAATTGACAAATTCAATTACTTTTTGAATTTTTTCTTCTAAAGTTTCTGTGGTTAGATTATCCTTTTGATTAACTGTGATTATTTGTTTTAATTTTTCAATGGTATTTAAAGGTTCTTTAGATATATCAGTAGATTTTAATCTTAAAATTTGACATCTAGATCTAATTGTTGTTAGAACACTATAGATATTATCTGTTATCAAAATGGCTATAATATTATTATCTGGCTCTTCTAAAAATTTCAAAATTGAATTAGCTGCTGATTTATTTAACCTATCGGCTTGTTTAATTATATATATTCTTTTATTTCCTATTAAAGCTTTAGTTGTAAATTCTTTTTGAAGGTTTTGAAGCTGTTCTTTTTTTATCCAAAGACCGTCTGGGGCAATTACATCAATTTCAGGGAAATTGCCTGAATCTATGACTTCACATTGATGACATTCACCGCAGTTATTTTTATTTAATTTTTTTAAAGGACATAAAAGAGATTTAACAAATGACATGACAAAATTAAATGAATCATAAAAACCGCCTGTTTCTATTAAATAGGCGTGCGAACTTTTGTCATCAATGATGGCATTTTTTAATATTTTATATACAATTGGTTGTGAATCTTTATAACCATCTAACATAGGTAAATCCTCCTAATAGACAACGAGTCTTATTATAATTAAAAAAATAAATGCGGGAATACTAAAAATTGTAATTAATAGTACTGTAATAAAGTTAATCGGGATAATAGCTGTTGCTGGAACAATAACATTATATCCATATAACATGAAAAAACTCATGATAAATTTTTTGAATATTTTAAATAATTTATTAAGCATGAAACACCTCAATAAATTATATAATAATTAAGCTAATTTTATGAGATAGTTGTACGATCTTCAATAGCCATTTCTAGAGTCAAAGGGTCAATATAATCGATATCAGCTCCCATAGGAATTCCATGAGCAATTTTAGATATTTTTACATCAGTTCCTTCTAACATTTTTCGAATATATAGAGCTGTTGTTTCTCCTTCGACACTTGGTTTTATAGCAAGAATTACTTCTTTAATATTTTCGTTTTTTATTCTATCTATTAATCTATCAATATGAATATCTTCAGGATTAATTCCTTCTAGAGGAGAAATTAATCCGCCTAAAACGTGATAAATTCCTTTATATGAACCAATTTTTTCAAATAAAATGACATTTTTACATTCTTCTACAACACATAAAGTAGAGGTGTCACGCGCTTTATCAGTACATATTTGACATAAATCATCTTCAGTTAAACTACCACATCTAGAGCATTTTTTTATTTTATTTTTACCGTCTTTTAAAGATTTACTAAATAAATCGACAATATCACTATCCATATTTATACTAGCGAGTGCTAAACGTTCGGCAGTTTTTTCACCAATACCTGGATATTTTTTAAAACATTCAATTAAATTTAAAATTGTTTTTGGATAATTCATTAGAAAAGACCTGGCATTCCTTTTGTATATTTACCCATTTTTTGCTCAGTTTCTTCATCAATTTGACGATTAGCATCATTTACAGCAACTAAAATCATATCTTGCAACATTTCTATGTCATCTTTTTCTAAATTATCAGCATCAATTTTTACATCAATTACTTCTTTAGTACCCTTAACTTTTACTGAAACAAATGATGATTTCCCTTCAAATATTTTTTCATCTATTTGACTTTTTTCATTCATCATATCTTTTTGTAATTTTTGAGCTTGTTTCATCATAGCTTGTATGTTCATTTTTATTCCTTCTTTCTTTTAATTATATTCTATTATATCTTCAAACATTGATTGAATATTATCATCTTCTTCGTCTTCTTTAAAGATATCTTCTAAATTAAACCGTTCTTCTTTATAGATAAATGGTCTTAATTTTTTATTAAAATCATTTTTTATAATTTCCCATTCATCTAAATTGGTTGCAATTAAATTATATTTTTTATTTAGAATTTTGGCAATAGTTTCTTCTAAAACTATTAAATTTTCATTAAACAAATCTGATAATCTTTTTGTTTTATAAACAAAAATTAAATTTGTATCACTAGCTGCTTTTAAAGTACCATCTAATAAAATGGAGGCAGCGTGACTATAATCTGGATTTATTAGTAGGTCATTGAGTAATTCTAATGAGGGAATTATATTTTTTAATTCTTTTTTATTAAATTTAGCTAAAGTATTATCGATTCTTATTTGTTTTATTTGTTCTATGTTTGAGTGCAATTTATCCTTTATTTTTTTTACATTTTGAATTTTTTTATCATCTGTTACTGATTCTTTTAATGTAATAGGGGATGAAGGTTCGCTTTTTGTTTGTTTTTCTTCGGGCTTTTCCACATTTTTAGGCGAGTTTTCCACATTTTTTATGTTTTTTTCTTTAATTTGTAAATTTTTTTCTGATAATTTTAATAACTTTTTGGATTTTTGTTCGTTTTTTTCCACAATTTCACTATTTTTATCGGAAATTATTTTAATAAAAGCTAATTCAAACAGTAATTTGCTATTATTATTATTTTTCATTTCAAAAGAATATTTATTGAATGTTTCAATTATCGAAAACAGTTCTTTTATTGTTATTTTTGGAGCAATTTGTTCATATGTTTCAATGTTTTGTTTTCGTTCTTTAAAATATTTTGGAGCTTCTTTATAAAGAAGAATATTTCGCACAAAATCAATAAATTCTTCCAATAATTTCACAAAATTTTTGCCCTGATCATTATATTTTTCAATTTTTTCTAATATTTCATCTAATTTATTATCAATAATATTTTCTAACAATTTATTTAAATCTGTTTCGGTTAAAGTACCATTTATATCATGAATATCATTAACAGTGATTTTTCCTTCAGTATAAGCTCGTGCTTGATCTAACATTCCTACGGAGTCACGCATTCCGCCATCAGCTAGTTTAGCTATTTCTATTAAAGCTTCTTTATCAACATTAATTTTTTCTTTTTCGGCAATTACACTTAAGTTTTCCACAATTGCTTCAGTACTTATTTTTTTAAAATCTAAACGCTGACACCTTGATAATATTGTTTCAATTACTTTATGTGGATCAGTGGTAGCCAAAATAAAAATTACATGAGCAGGTGGTTCTTCTAAGGTTTTTAAAAGGGCATTAAATGCGCCTTGAGTAAGCATATGAACTTCATCTATTATATAAACTTTATATTTTCCATAAGCTGGTAATAGATTTACTTTATTTCTTAATTCTCTTATTTCGTCAACTCCATTATTACTGGCAGCGTCAATTTCTATAATATCACTATTATTTTTTTGAGTACAACTTACACATTCTCCGCAGGGTTTACAATCTATTGGATTTTCACAATTTATTATTTTTGCAAAAATTTTTGCAATACTAGTTTTTCCTGTACCTCTTGGACCTGCAAATAAATATGCGTGGCTAATTTGATTATTTAATATAGAATTTTTTATAATTTTTACTATTACATCTTGTCCATATACATCGTCTAAGGTTTTTGGTCTATATTTTCTATAAAGTGCTTGATACATTTTACCACCTCATCTTTTATAATTATACCATATTTATCCACAATAAAAGAAAATAAGTTATTATAATTTTAGGAATAATTTGCTTATTTTCTTTTGTTTTTAAAAAAGTTTTTTAATAATTTACTAGAGTTTTCCACATTTTTCATTTGTATTAATATTGGATCTTTTAAATTACTTATTTTTTCTTGTTTTGCACCATATATGACTTGTTTTATATGAGCTTGTTTTATTACTTCTAAGCACATTTTACAAGGTTCTAAGGTTACATATAATACACAATTATTTAAGTGCCACGTTTTCTTTTTCTTACAAGCTTTTTCAATAGCGTTTATTTCAGCATGTCTTGTTATTACGTGTTTTTTTTCTCTAGTGTTATGTCCTTTGGATATAACACGCGAATTTTCCACAATTACCGCACCAATTGGTACATCATCTGTTTTTAAACTTTTTTTTGCTTCTTTTAGTGCTAATTCCATATATTTATCCATAATAATCACCTAAATAAAAAGGTACACACACTTAGAGGACCTTAAGGCTGCTATCTTCCGATTCTGACCTGGTTCAGCCATAAATGTTGTACCGTTTTTCATATTACAATATTTTTAAATCTTTTTCAACTAAAAGTAGTGTGCAATTACTAGTTTTCCACAATATTTTTATTTATCCAATGTTTCACGTGAAACATTGGATACTGTAAAAAAGCTTTTATATATTTTATGTGTTTATTTTAATTTATTCTTGTTGACCTATGTTTCACGTGAAACATTGTTTATTGCAAAAAAAAATATTAATTATTCTTTTATAATGTCTTATTATTTAATAATTATTTTAAGAAAATAAATTATATTATAATAATTTAAAAAATAATGATTTGTTGTAAATAACAATTTAATTATGATCGTTCATTTTAATGATATTCCCCAATGTTTCACGTGAAACATTAGGGGGTAAAACATTTATTTGTTGAAAAGATTGTGTTAAACAAAACAATTAATAAAAATATACAATGATATATATAGCATTAAATATATTAATTATTTAAAATAAATAGTTTATATTATTAGATAAAATTCAATAATATTACTCATTAATTTTAAAGTATAATAGAGCTAAAAAAACTTGTATATTTATAAATGATTTTTTTTAATATAACTAATTAATTCTTTTTTGTGAAAGTTTATATGCTTTTTTATCAATGTTTCACGTGAAACATTGGTACTGTAGAAATGTTTTAATTTATTATTTTATGAAATTACATATTTAAGTAAATACATAATTTTATAGTATCAAAATATTTATAAAAAATATTAATGATTATTATTTTTTTACTAATAAAGCTATTTAAAAATATTTTAATAAAATTTATACATATATTTTGTATCAATGTTTCACGTGAAACATTGATACTGTGGAAAACTTTTTTATTATTATATTAAAATTAAATAAAAGATTTATTTAATTTTAATATAAATAAGTGCTATATTTTATATAATATTATATTTTTATTATAAATTAGATTTGTACATAATGTTTCACGTGAAACATAGTGCTGTGGATAAAATCTAAATATTTATTCTTATAAATAAAGTATCCTGTATGTAATAACTATTTTTTATAATAATATATTATGTATTTGGTTTTTAATAAATTTTGTTAGTATAAAAGTTTTATTAAATGTATCCAATGTTTCACGTGAAACATTGGATACTGTGGAAAAGTTTTTTAGTAAATCTTATGTAATTATATTTATAATTTATTCTTATTGACCTATGTTTCACGTGAAACATAGGTGTTTTTATAGAAAAAAGAACGATTCTATTTCGTTCTCTTATTCAATGTTTCACGTGAAACATTGTTTATTCCTTAGTTTTTTTCTGAAGCATCATCGTTTTCTTCTTCAACTTCTTTGTCGAGTAGGGCAATACTACTAACTTTTTGGTTTTCTTTTAAGTTAATTAATCTGACCCCTTGAGCAACTCTACCAGTTGTTGAAATTTGTGATATTGGTAATCTGATAATTATACCACTATCAGTAATTATCATTAAATCTTCATCACCTATTACTAATTTAAATGATACTATATTACCATTTTTTTCAGTAATATTTAAGGCTTTGACACCTTTACTACCACGATGTGTCATACGATATTCTTCAATTTTGGTACGTTTTCCATAGCCTTTTTCAGTTACAACAAGTATTTCTTGATTTGGATGAGCTATTTCACAACCTACACATATACTATCACCAAGATCAATACCTTTTACTCCTGCTGCAGTTCTACCCATTACTCTTATTTCTGACTCATTAAATCTAATCATTCGACCGTTTGAGGCGGCAATAACAATTTCATCATTACCAGAAGTCTTTTTAACAGATATTAATTGATCATTTTCTTTTAATGATATAGCAAGTTTTCCACTTTTTCGAATATTTTCAAATTCAGAAATAGCTGTTCGTTTAATTAATCCTTTTTGTGTACAAAATACAATATATTTATTGTTTTCTTTTTGATCAATTTTTAACATTGCAGTAACTTCTTCATCTTTTTCAAAAGGTAATAAGTTAATAATTGGAAGACCTTTTGATTGGCGACTATATTGTGGGACTTCATAACCCTTAATTCTATATGTTTTACCTTTATTTGTAAAGAACATTAAGTAATCATGGGTAGTCATTGAGATTAGTTTTTCCACAAAATCATTTTCATTTGTTGTCATACCTTTTATACCAACACCGCCACGATTTTGTGTTTTATATGTTTCACTAGTCATACGTTTAATATATCCTTTATTTGTTAGCGTTACAACGATGTTTTCCACAGGTATGAGTGATTCATCCTCAATATAGTCAATTGCGGTCATATCAATGTTTGTACGTCTTTCATCGCCATATTTATTTTTGATTTCTAACATCTCTTGTTTAATGATTTCTAATACTTTAGCTTCGGATGCTAGAATTTCTTTATAATATTTGATTTTTTCTAATAAATCATTTAATTCAGCTTCGATCTTTTCTCTTTCTAAGCCGGTTAAACGACGTAATTTTAATTCTAAAATAGCTTCAGCTTGGGCTTCAGTTAAGTTATATTTAGAAATCAACTTAGTTTTAGCTTCAACATCTGTTTTAGCTTCTTTTATAATTTGAATGAAATCATCAATATTATCAAGGGCTATTTTGTAACCTTCTAAGATGTGAACTCTTTTTTCAGCTTTATCTAAGTCAAATTTAGTTCTTCTAATAATAACTTCTTTTTGATAATCAACATATTTGGAAATAATATCTTTTAATCCTAAAGTTCTTGGAGTATTATTATCAAGCATTAATAGAATAATTCCATAAGTTGTTTGGAATTGTGTATGTTTATATAAATTATTTAAAACAACTTGTGGATTGGCATCTTTTTTTAAGGTGATGGTTATTTTAATACCATTTTTTAAGTCTGTATGATAGTCTGAAATGCCATCAATTACTTTACTATGAACAAGTTCAGCAACTTTATCTTTTAAATCTGAAGTATTAACGCCATATGGTACTTCATCAATAATTATATAATGCCGACCATTTTTCTCTTCGATTGTAGCTTTACTTCTAATTGTAATGGTGCCACGACCTGTTTCATAGGCTTTTTTAATACCACTATTTCCTAAAATAGTTGCGCCAGTAGGGAAGTCTGGTCCTTTGATATACTGCATTAATCCATCGGTATCAATATCTGGATTATCAATATAAGCAACACATCCATCGATTACTTCACCTAAGTTATGAGGTGGTATATTAGTGGCCATACCAACAGCGATACCCATGGTTCCATTAACTAAGATATTTGGAAATCTAGAAGGTAAAACTGTTGGTTCTTTCCTTGTTTCATCATAGTTTGTAGTAAAATCCACAGTGTTTTTATTTATATCTCTTAATAATTCTAAAGATATTTTAGCTAATCTAGATTCGGTGTAACGCATGGCTGCGGCACCATATCCTTCAATATTACCAAAGTTTCCGTGTCCATCGATTAATGGATAACGATAACTAAAGTCTTGAGCCATACGAACCATAGCTTCATATATACTTGAATCACCGTGTGGGTGATAATTACCCATTACTTCTCCGACGGTCTTCGCACTTTTCTTGTGTGGTTTATCTGGAGTATATCCTGATTCATACATTGAATATAAAATACGACGATGTACAGGTTTTAAACCATCCCTTAAGTCAGGCAAAGCTCTTGATTTGATGACACTCATGGAATATTCAATAAATGATGTTTCAATTTCACTTACAATATTATTTTCTTCTAATCTATCTCTTGTATGATCCATAAGTTACCTCCTATACATCTATTGTTTCAGCATATGTAGCATTTTCTTCGATGAATTTTCTTCTTGGTCCGACTTCTTCACCCATAAGTTTAGAAAAGGCTTCATCAGCTTCCATAACGTCATCTAAGGTTATTTTTCTTAGTACTCGTTTATTTATATCCATTGTAGTTTCATTTAATTCTTCAGCATCCATTTCACCTAAACCTTTCATACGAGTAATTTCATATTTTGTATTTGGGTTTAAGGATGCAAGATAATTATCTCTTTCTTCTTCATTTAAAACATATTTAATAGTTTTTCCATGTTTAATACAGAAAAGTGGTGGTTGAGCAGCATAAACGTGTCCAGCTTCAATGATAGGTCTAAAGAAACGATAGAATAGGGTAAGTAATAATACTCTAATGTGAGAACCATCGACATCGGCATCGGTCATGATGATAATTTTATGATATCTTAGTTTTTTTAAATCAAATTCTTGACCAATTCCGGTACCAAAGGCAGTTATAATGGTTCTTATTTCTTCGTTTGATAAAGCTCTATCTAATCTAGCTTTTTCCACATTTAATATTTTTCCTCTCAAAGGTAAGATAGCTTGAGTCATAGAATCACGGCCTTTAATGGCTGAACCTCCAGCCGAATCTCCCTCGACTAAGAAGATTTCGCATTTTGCGGGATCTTTATCCTTACAATCTACTAGTTTTCCACCAAAATTAATGACATCAAGATCACTTTTTCTTCTTGTTAATTCCCTAGCTTTTTTAGCAGCGACTCTAGCACGAGCTGCTGTCATATTTTTTTCTACAATTATTTTAGCTTCTTCTGGATTTTCTAAAAGATACCTTTCAAAACCTTCAGAAAAGACTTTATCAGCTAATTTTCTAACTTCTGAATTTCCTAAACGTCCTTTAGTTTGCCCTTCAAATTGTGGGTTAGGATGTTTACAAGAAACGATCATAGTTAATCCTTCTTTAACATCATCGCCACTTAGTGGATCATCTTTATCCTTTAACATTCCAGTTTTTCTAGCATAACTATTTAAAACACGGGTTAAAGCTCTTCTAACACCTTCTTCGTGAGTTCCTCCATCATGGGTATTAATGTTGTTGACAAAAGAGTAGATGCTGCTGGTGTATCCTGTGTTATATTGCATAGCTACTTCAAAGAAAACACCTTCATCTTCACCTTCTAGATGAATAATATCATTTTGAATTGGCGTTTTATTTTTATTTAAATATTTAACATATTCACTAATACCACCTTCATAATGGAAGGTTTCGCCTGTTGTATCCTCATCGTCACGATCATCTCTTAAGGTTATTTTTAAACCTTTGTTTAAAAAAGCTAATTCCCTTGTTCTAATTTTTAATGTTTCATAGTCAAAAATATCTGTATCAAAAATATCTGCATCTGGTTTGAATGTTACCGTGGTTCCAGTTCTATTTGGATCACAATCACCAATTACATTTAATTTTTGATCAATATGTCCACCATCTTTAAATTTAGCTTCATAAATTTTTCCTTCGTGGTAAACTTTTACGGTAGTCCAGCTTGATAGGGCATTTACTACTGATGCTCCAACTCCGTGGAGTCCACCAGAAACCTTATATCCGCCACCACCAAATTTACCACCAGCGTGTAAGACAGTATAAACAGTTTCAACGGTTGAGAGGCCTGTTTTAGGGTGAATACCAACGGGTATTCCACGACCATTATCTTTTACTGTAATAGAATTACCTTTATTGATAACTATTTCAATCGCATCACAAAATCCAGCTAAAGCTTCGTCAATACTGTTATCAACTATTTCCCATACTAGATGATGTAAGCCTTTGACATCTGTTGTTCCGATATACATTCCGGGTCTTTTTCTAACGGCCTCTAATCCTTCTAATACTTGAATATCGGACACGTCATAATGTTCTTCATTTTCGTTCATTTTTTCACCTCATTTGCGAGAATTTGTCCATTTTCTATATGGATAAGTTTAGCTTTGGATAGGAGTTTTTCATCAATACTATCTAAATCGGTTGTCGTTATTATTACTTGCATGTCGCCTTTAATATGTTTTAATAAATTATTTTTCTTTTTGTTATCTAAATCACTAAAGACATCATCTAATAAAATAATAGGACTGGTTTGTTTGAAGCCATAAAAAACTTCTATCTCAGATAGTTTTAAGGCGATGACAGCCATTTTTTGCTGGCCCTGAGAGCCAAACTCTCTTAAATTGTTATCTTCTACATTGAAAGAAAAATCGTCTCTATGAGGGCCATATAAAGTCGATTTAAGCTTAATTTCTTTTTCTAAATGATTATTATAAGCATCTTCTAAGGCTTTTTTAATTGTTTCTTTATCAAAGTTTTCAAGTTCAATTGAAGGGTGATATTTAATATTAAAACCTTTAATATTGGCAATCTCTTCATATATAGGTGGACATATTTCATTTAATCTTTCCACAAACTTATTTCTCATTTGATAAATAAAGATGCTTTTATTAATTAAATATTCAGTTAAAATATGAAAATAATTTAAATCGATAAGCTTATCTAAACTTAATTCTTTTAAATATTCATTGCGAATTTTTAAAAGCTTATTATAATCGTTTAAAGCACTATAATAATTAATTGATAATTGAGATAATTCTAAATTAAAGTATTTACGTCTTTCTGAAGGACTACCTTTAATTAAATCCAAATCTTCAGAAGAAAAAATTATGACATTCATCTTTTCTATGTAGTCTGTGATTTTTGTAACGACTTTGTCATCAATTTTTACTTGTTTTTTAGTTTTTGTGAGGTCTATTTCTAAATTATAGGAAATATCTTTTAAAAGTTTTCCTTTAATAATGGCTTTGTCTTCACCTGATTTAATTAAATTATCTGAGGTAAATGATCGATGGGAACTAGTACAACCTAAAATATAAATACTTTCTAATAAATTAGTTTTTCCTTGGCCATTTGAACCATAGATAATATTTAATTTATCATTTAGATTTAATTTTAAAGATGAATAGTTACGAAAATTTTGGATATCTAATGTTTTTATAACCATGTCTACCTCACCATCATTTTTTTACCTATTATTTTTGAATTATAGTGTTTTACATACTCCTATACCTCATAACCATTATACCACAAAATGGGCTTAAAAACGCAAAAATAGGCTTTATTTCACCTATTTTTATGTAGTTTTTTCTTAATTTTTTCTACTTTTTAAAATTAATAGTAATTTAGTAGCTCTAAGCACCTGGTTTTCAAACGATTCATATGAAATATTTAAATCGATAAATGTATTATTTTGAAAAAGGACTTTGACGTGATTTGATTCTTTTTTATAATCAGAAATATTTTTTAAAGATATCCAAGCGCAATTATTACTTTCATAAGATGTAGTTGGAAAAAAGATTATTTCTCTTGATTCTTCAATAATAATTGGTAATTTATATTTACTACCTAAGGCACATTTTGAACCATTTAGTCTTCCTTTAAAAGAACTTCCATAATAAGCACAGCTATATTCAATAATGTTAGATGTAGAATAAGGGATATTTATAATATTTTGAGTTTCAATTATTCTTGTGGAAAAATCATCATTGGGTATAAGAGCACATGTCGAACTATTAATTTCATATTTTTCTGTATACATAAAACCTCCTCGTCTTTATAAAAGACACTTCTCTTATACTCAAATCCTTTGTCGAATTTTGTTTTATTTTGTCAGCAAAGGTAATTTTTTAAAAAAAAAGGACCTTTAGTAGGTTCTTATTGGTAAAATTAGTTGAATTAAATCATCACTTTCAACATTTTTAAGAATTATTGGTTTAATTTCTCCGTTGAACATTAGTTCTATTTCTTCTGATTCTAATGATCTTACAGCGTCCATCATGAATTTTGAATTAAAGGCAATTTTTATTTCACTATCATTATTTTTTTCCACCATAATTTTTTCTTCAACATTTCCAATTTCGGGAATATTTGAAGAAATTATAGCAGTTTCATTATTTGTTTCAAATTTAATAGTATTTTTATCACTTTCATTAGTCAATAAAGAAGCACGATCAATAGCACTATATAAATCATCATATTTTACCTTCATTGTTAATTCATAGTTTTCAGGAATTAATTTAGAAGTATCTGGATAAGTACCACTAATTAATCTTGTCATCATGGTTATTTGACCAAATTTAAAGACAACTTTATTAGCAAAGATATGCATTTCTAGATCTTCTTCATCTTCATTCATAAGTTTAACTAATTCATTTAAGTTTTTTGTTGGAATAATAATATTAGAGTTTTCCACAGCTTTAGTTTCTAAATTTATTTTTTTAACAGCTAATCTATATGAATCTGTGGCAGTACATTCTAAAGTATTTCCTTCAATTTTAAAATTAATACCTGTTAAAACTGGTCTTGTTTCACTTGTTGATGTTGCAAAAGATGTTTGGTTGATGATTGTTTTAAATAATTTTTGATTTAAAATTATTGGATTTTGATTGAATTCTAATTCTAGATCTGGAAATTCATTAACATTACTACAATTTAAAGTAAATGATGAATTATTGGTTGTAATATATAATTTTGAATCAATTACTTCTTCTAGATTTATTATTTCATCTGGAAGTTTTCTAATTATTTCATATATATATCTTCCAGAGACAACAATTTCTCCTGTAGTATCAATTTTATTGATATTTTTTTTATCGATAAATGTCTTAATAGATATTTCACTATCTGTACTCATTAAATATAAACCTTCTTCAGTTAATTCAAATTTAATACAATTTAAAATAGGTCTTAAGTTTTTAGTTGAGATTCCTCTTATAACATAGTTTAGATGTTCTAAAAGAACATTTTGTTTGATTTCTAATTTCATAACAAATCACTCCTTTATTTTTATTATTTTAAATATTATTTTTTATTATTGATGTGGATAATGGTGGAAAAGTATAACTTTACACTGTAATTAAAGGGATTTTTCTTGGTTTACACTATGTGGAAAAGTGTGGAAAAAATTAACAATATCCACTATTTAATCTGGTTAATAATTTTAGATATTTCCACTTCGAGGTTTTTATCTTTTTTGAGTTCTCTTTTTATTTTTGCGACTGAGTGCATTACGGTTGTGTGGTCTTTTCCGCCAAATTCACTACCTATTTTAGGTAATGATTCTTTGAGGTGCTCGCGGCAAATATACATTCCAATTTGTCTTGGAACTGCAATTTTTGAAAGTCTTTTTTTAGATTTAATATCGTCAACAGTAATATTATAGTTGTTTGCAACTAATTGAATTACTTGATCTATTTTATTTCTAGATATAATATTTTTTCCAATATAATCCTTTAAGGATTCAACGGCTAGCTCTAATGTAATTTCAGAGCCATTCATTATTGTAGCATAAGCAAAGACTCTTGTTAAGGCTCCTTCTAATTTTCGAATATCAGTTGTACAGTTACTTACAATGTATTCTTTAACTTCTTCTGGAACGTAACTGCCAATACCTTGAGCTTCAATCTTTTTATTTAAAATAGCCATTCTAAGTTCGAAATCTGGAGGTAAGATATCAATGGTTAATCCCCAGTTAAATCTGGTTCTTAGTCTTTCTTCTAATTTTTTTAAATCATCTGGTGATCGGTCTGAAGAAATAATGATTTGTTTATTTTGTGTATGTAGTTCATTAAATGTGTTGAAAAATTCTTGCTGTGTTTTACTAGCTATTTCTAAGTATTGGATATCATCAATCATTAATACATCGATGTCACGATATTTTCTTTTAAAGTTATCCACAGCTTTGAAATTACTTGTTTCGCTTTTTCTATATATATTAAGAAAGTCATCGACAAACTTTTCACTTGTGACATATAGGACTTTTTTGTTTGATGTAGCCATTATATAGTTTCCAATGGCATGCATAAGGTGAGTTTTTCCTAAGCCGCTTTTTCCATATATAAATAATGGATTATACATAGCACCAGGTTTTTCAGCTACAGCAAGAGCAATAGCTTTGGCAAATTTATTACTTTCACCAGAAATGAAATTATCAAAGGTGTATTTACTATCTAGCCCGCTTTCAAAGATAGCTTCATTATTTTCGTTTATTTCAGTTTGGGGTTTATCTTCAGTCACTTCATCAGGAGTAACGTATTTAAATTTAAAGATAGATCCGGTAACTTCCATAAATGTTTCTTTGATAATTTCTCCATAGTTTTCTTGTAAATGCTTTTTATGTACATCTAGTGGTACTTCAACTATGGCATATTCATTATTTAAATCAATTAATTTTGTGTCTTGGAACCAGGTTTGAAATAAAACAGGTTTTAATTTTATCTCAATTTTAGATAAAAAAACGGACCACATATTTTCTAAATCCATACTACTACCCCCATAGTTATAAACAATCTATATCCATTTTACAATAAATTTACATAATTTTCCATAAAAACTGTGGAAAAAGCTAAAAAAAGTTTTTAACAGTAATTTTTTGTCGAAAAATAGCGGTTTTTGTAAATTATCCACATAAATTGTGGATAATTATTTTTGCACTTTTGTGCATAATTTATTCTTTTACACATATGTTGAAAAATAGAAAAAATAGTTTATAATATATGATATTTCGTTGTGGAAATAAAAAGTGGATAAAATCTAAATTTTTTTTACTGTGGAAAACCCGGCTATTGCTTTTTTAACTGATTTTTGATATAATTTATGCAATTTTTTATAATTAAATTGATTTAATAAATTGACAAACGTTGCTTTTATCTATATAATTTATAAAGCGATGTGAAAATTAATTAGGAGGTGTAACCAATGTCTAAAAGAACATTTCAACCAAATACTCGTAAGAGAAGTAAAAAAATGGGATTTTTTGCGCGTATGAAAGCCGGTATTGTAAGTAGAAGAAGAAAAAAAGGCCGCAAGGTATTATCTCATTAATTTGCCACTGCTGGCTATGCAGTGGCTTTATTAATAATTTTAGGTAAGTTAAATGAAAAAAATTAATATAGTTAAAGAAAATCGTGACTATAATAGAATTATTAAAGAAAATAGGCCTTTTAAATATAAAGATTATGTTATATATATAGATAAAAGGGAACCTTCTATTTATAGATTTGGATTTTCGGTTGGTAAAAAGGTTGGCAATGCGGTAACTAGAAATCGTGTGAAAAGACAAATTAAAGAAATTGTTTCACAAAATGACTATCAAAATAATTTTGATTGTATTATAATAGTTGGTAAAGGCATTTTAGAAAGAAATTTTAATGAAATGCGTGATAATTTAAACTTTGCTTTAAAAAAATTAAAATTAGTAAAGGAGCGAAAAGATGCGTAAAAAAATAGGACTACTACTATTAGTAGGTTTAATGACACTTTCGCTGTCTGGCTGTACGACATATGTGAAAGATAAAGATGGCAATCCGGTTAAGGAGGCAACTACTGGTCAAACTTTAGCTTCTAACATATTATGTAAACCTACAAATAAAGATGTTATTAAGACTTATGAAAAAAATGATGTAGATATTGATAAACTTCCAAGTTGTGATAAATTTACACCGGCTTCTGGAGAATATGGTGGGATTTGGGAAACCGTATTTATTAAGCCTTTAAGTTGGTTTATTATTAAAGTTGGAGAAGTGCTTGGTAATTATGGTATAGCAATCATTGTAGTTACTTTAATTATTCGTTTGATTATTTTTCCAATTAGTAAAAAATCTGCATTACAATCTGAAAATATGAAGTTTGCACAAAAAGATTTGGAAAAATTAGAAAGAAAATATCATGGTCGTGAAAGTCAAGAAGATCAAATGATGAAAGCTCAAGAGATGATGGGAATATATAAGAAATATGATATAAACCCAATGTCTGGTTGTTTATTTGCTTTTATTCAGATGCCACTTTTCTTTGCTTTCTTAGAAAGTTTAAATAGATTACCTATTGTCTTTGAAGGAAAGTTTTTAGGATTTAATTTAGGAATGAGTCCTTTTGTGAGATTATTTGGAGGAAATTTTGATTTTTCAGTATTTTTAGATAGTTTTACTAATGGTGGTTTTATTTATTTATTATTACCAATTTTAGTAGCTTTAACAACATTCTTCTCATTTAGGTTAAATTCTGGTGTTAGTAGTGGTAGTGAAGAACAACAACACCAAATGAAGATAATGATGAATGTGATGCTTGTATTTATTGTAATTACTTCATTTACAATGCCGACAAGTATTATATTATATTGGATTACTGGTAGTTTATTTACCATTATTCAAGCAGAAGTGATTAGGAGGATGAAAGAAAATGCTAGAGGTAGTGAAAAACGAATCAAAAAACAAAGAAGAAGCACTAAATAAGTGTTTAGAAGAGTTAAATGTTAATTCAAATGAAGTTTATTCATATGTTTTAGAAGGCGAAGCTGGGCTTTTTGGCAAGAAAAAGTATACGGCATATGTTGTAACAAAATATGATGTTAAAGAATATGTTAAGGATTTTTTAAATAACCTAGCTAATAATATGAATACTTCGTTTAATGTGGAAGTTAATGAAAAAGATGGAGTTATTTCTGCTATTATTGTTGCTGATGATAGTGGAGTGATGATTGGAAAAGAAGGAAAAACTTTAAATGCTATTCAAACTATTTTAAGACAATCTCTTAGAAAATATGGAAATTTTGATATTAAAGTTAATTTAGATATTTCTGGTTATAAGGTAAAAAGAGAAAAAAATATTGAAAGAGAAGTTAGAAAGATAGCGAAAGAAGTTTTGAAAACTAAAATTGAAGCTAAACTTGATCCAATGAATTCTTACGAACGAAGAATTGTTCATACAATAATTGCCGAATATGATGGCCTAGCTACTCAAAGTGAAGGCGAAGCTCCTAATAGATATGTAGTTATTAAAATTAAGGAAGATTAAGTTCTTCTTTTTTTTGTTATATTAAAAAAACTTAGATATCTTTTCTATCTAAGTCTTTAGCCGTGAATGTTTCGCCAGTAATATTATTTTTAAAGTATATAGAGTAGTCACATAAAGTGGCTATTTTTTCTATTGTTTCAAATGTAGGGTTTCTTTGTCCTTTTTCATATTGGGTAATTGTGTTGCCTTTAACATTAATCATTTCACCTAATACTTCTTGTTTATATTTCTTTTGTTTTCTCATGTATTTTATTACTGTTCCTATCACCGTAATCACCATTTAAATTATCTCATTTTGTGATATTTTAATATTGACAACTCACAATTTGTGAGTTAATATGTTTTTAGAATATGAAATCACAATATGTGAGTGAAAAAGGAGATGAATTAAAAAATGAAAAGAAGATTAAATAGGACACAAAGAAATTATATAATAGCAGGACTATGTATGATATTAGTAATAATGGGAGTAGGATATGCGGCTTTTCAAAGTCAGTTAAAAATAAGTGGAACATCTAGTATAAGTAGTAGTTGGAATATACAAATTACCAATATTGAAACAATGTTACCATCTGATTATGGTTCAGAATATCCAGATGGTTATAATATAAGTGAACCAACTTATACACCAACTAGTGCGACATTTAATGCGGGATTTAAACTACCAGGAAGTGAAATAGATTATGTTGTTGAGGTTTCTAATTTAGGAAGTATAGATGGACAAGTAGGTATTGCTAATTTAAGCTGTGGAGATAATTCGGCAATTATGTGTTATGCTAGTGCAATGGATGAGAATCCAATTAATAGTGAACCAACTAATGGTTTTAATTTTAACTATGGAAATCAAGATTATTCTAGTATAAATTTCCCATTAAAGGTTGGAGAAAAACATTATATAGTGATTGGAGTATATTATGATGATGTAACAGAACAACCAACAGATTTAGATGCAAATATAAAACTAGATTTGACATATGAACAATATAAGGATCCAAATTTAACTGGAGAGACAACGTTAATTGGAGGACAAGAAGTAAATATAGTATCAGGTGGTAATGGTTTATATAAAGATGATTATGAAGAAGGAAAATATACGTATAAAGGAACTAATCCAAATAATTATATTGTTTTTAATAATGAAACATGGAGAATAATAAGTATAAATTCGGCAGGATTAATAAAAATAATGAAAAATGAAAGTATAGGAAATAGAAATTTTGATTCTAGAGATAATGATGAATGGGAAACATCAAATATTAAATCATATTTGAATGATACATATTTACCAACTATAACAATTAATCAAGATAAAATAGTATCCCATACATGGAGTATAGGAGATGTAACAGTTAGGAATAGTGATTTAGCTGATCAAATCAATGATGAAAATGCCACACAATCACAAAGTGCAAGTGTTGGAATGATAACAGTTTCAGAATATTTAAGAGCGAATACAAATACAGAAGAATGTGGAAACTATAGTTTAAATAATACAAATGCTACAACATGTTTAACAACAAATTGGATGTATAATATTATTCCATTTTATGAAGCGCTATGGACAATTTCGCCTCACGCTAGTTATAGCGACAATGTCTTTGTTGTGAGTAGCTATAGTTACTATGACGGATTTGTGTGGTATTTTGAAGTGGGTTCTACGGCTGGAGTTTCCCCAGTTATTTATTTAAAATCGGATACTAAATTGAATGGAACAGGAACAGAGTCTGATCCATATGTTATTACAAATTAAATGTCATTAAAATGTTAAGAAGAATAAGTTCTTCTTTTTGTGTGTTTAAATACGTTTACCTTTGTGTTATTATTTATAATAGAGGTGGAGTATGAAAAAAG
>CALVRK010000004.1 GCA_944358565.1 uncultured Bacilli bacterium | reverse complement strand
TTCTATATAAAACATACGACAAAACATATCCCTTTTCCTTCAAAAAAGAATAATATTTTTAAAATATTATTCTCTATCAATAAACCAATTTGCTGAAATATCACAACTACTAGAAGATGGTGCTGGATCTGGCTTATCCATTTTAATTAAAACGGGAACATGAAAAGCACTTCCAAAACCTATACAATTACCAGGTTGTAATATTCTAAGTCTTTTAACAATTTCATTAGTAATATTTGGAACCATATCTCTAATATATTGAATATCTCTTGGATGTAACATCTTAAATATAAGGAAATTACTACATTGTGAGATAGATGTTTCCGATAAATCAGAAGGCCTTTGAGAAATAAGCCCTAAAAGCACTCCATATTTACGTCCTTCCTTAGTAATTCTCTCAAAAATATTATATCCAAGTAAATTAACGTCATTATCATTTTGAACATATCTGTGTGCTTCTTCCAAAATAATATGGAAAGGTATTGATGCTCTTTGTTTTAAATTTTTCGCATAATCAAAAAGTAACTTAGAATAAATCTTTGTAATTATTTTAGCGAATCTATCATCAACATAGTTAATATTAAAGTTAATAATTTGAGCCTTCCGTCCATTTGGAGCCATAAGTAATTCTTTAATATATTCATCTTTAGTGACATATCTATCGCATTCAAAATATCTTGCATAATCACCATTTATCAAAGTATGTAAACGAACTTTTAAAACATTATTTTCATCATATACTTTATTACTATTAAAAGCCCCCTCAGAAAGTAAAGCAAAATCTAAAGCCATTTTCAAATCCTCAAGTCCATACATAAATGAACCATCTGGCATTGAAAGTTCAATACTTTCATCCAAAAATGACTGCATAAAATTAGTAAGTAATTCCATTTCCCTAAGTTTCCCAGACGCATCAATAATTAAACACTGCTTTAATGAGCGTACATAACCAGGTTGATAAATTTGCGTTTCCAAATTCAAATCTTTTGTATGGTAAGACGAAAGAATTGAAAAGATTTGATCGCGAATTTGTGCGGCATTCTTACCACTAGATAATATATCCAAAACAGCTCTTGCAATAATATCATTTTTCTGTTTAATAACTTCACTTTCATCTCTGACAAAAAGTCCAACTAATTTAAGCGCTTTTTCAATTATTGGAAGTTGTGTTGGTGATTCTGCATTCAAAAGTAATGCAATATCATCAACTGTAAGTAACCATAAAGGAATCTTTAAAATTTCCGTATCACTAATATTAACATTTGTCGTATAAGCTTTAAAACTAAGCTCCGGAACTTTTTTACTTATATCTTTAAAAGCGCTATGATATTCTCCATAAGCATCAAATATAAATATACTTGCTCTATATGGAACGGTCATTTTCTTATCAAATATACTTTGTAAAAGTCTCGCAACTCCCCATGATTTACCGCTACCAGTTGAACCAAAAACCGCAAAATGATTCGCAAAAAACGAATTAATATCAAAACCAATTCTTACTCCTGGATATACTGGACTCTCACCAATATATACATCTTCCTTTTCTTTATAATCAGCTACACTAATTATCATCGGAATCTTTTCTTTAGAAATCAACTTAACCTTAGCTCCAAAAGATGGTTTTCTAATAACACCAAAAACAAACTCGTTATTAATAAACTCTCCCATTAAATTAATGTAAGCAATTCCATCTTTAATATCGACAATTTCTCCAACTAATAATTTATCTCCATCTTCCATTACCACATGTAAATTAACTAAACTTTGAAATTCATTTAAATTAATTGCTAATTTCAATAAAACTGTATCTTCTTCAATTCCAACTATTGTTCCAAGCATATCTATCACCCTATTTTAATTCTATCACAAAAAAAGCATTAATAAAAGAAAAAATCAGACGATTGAATCTCTGATTAAATATCTTGTATTATCTACTAGCCATAACTTTACATAACTTTCTTTTTTAAAAGTAATAAATCCTAAACCTTTAATTACTAAATCTTTATTAGCTTCTATTTTTAAATCATAACATTTTAAATGACAAGGTTTATCTTTATAAATTCTTCTAAAATTTAAATCATTAGACATATAACAAATTATATTAGTATCCTCTAAATCAAGTCTAAAAAAATCATCAATTAATAAAATTTGTTTACCTTTTATTTGATAAATAATTGGCCTAATTTCCTTTTTAGGAGTAATTTTTTTAAGTTCCTCTTTAGAAGATTTCATTATCATACTACCTTTATCTAAAAGGCCAGGTGTATCTATTAAAGTTAAATTATCATTAACTTTCGTATAAATTAAATCTAAAGTTGTCGAAGGCAAATTACTCGTCGTAATCTCACCATCATGAAAGCCATAATTTTTTACCATTTTATTTATTAGTGTCGATTTACCCGCATTAGTATATCCGATAACATAAACATTATTACTTTTTTTATACTTTAATATCTTATTATATAATAAGTCCAAATTAAAATTGTTTTTACTAGACACAATAATTTTATCCACAACATTTAATTTACACTCTATCTTACTAAGTAAATGTTCCTTAATAACACTTTTAGGTAATATATCAGCTTTCGTCATAACTAAAAGCACCGGACTATGTAAATCAAGTTCATCTAAATTATATAAATTTAAAAAATCTGTAACTAATAAAATTAAATCACCTTTTAAATCTATTTCTTTAACAATTTGACTATAATCTTTATCCGGAACTTTCAAATACTTGTTATAATGTATAATATTAAAACATCTTTCACAATATTTATTGTTTAAATCTTTTGTATAACCTTCTTTATCCGGAAAATCACTTTGTAAATTAACTCCACATCCCGCACATTTAATCATAATATCTTCCTTGCCAAAATAAATCGTGATCTCTTAATTTTTTCATTTTTCTTCGCTCTGAAAATCGATGAATTTTTGTTAAAATAAAATCTTTTTCACTAACAGGATTAACTAAAATAGTCGTAATTCCAACCTTATTTCCAACCTTAATATCCGTCATTAATTGATCACCAATAATAGCTACTTCATTTTCTGAAAAACCATAATCATTAAGTAATTTTCTAAGTTTTCGTGTAAAAGGTTTACATGCACTAGATACTCCATCAACCCCTAAAGAATTTTTAAATCTCTTCAATCTTATTTGTGGACTATTTGTAAACAGAATAATTTTAAAACCTTTCTGTTTTAAGCCGGTAATTAAATCCTTTGCTTTTTGCGAAATTTCATTATTAAAAGGAGGCACTATTGTATTATCTAAATCAAATAATATACACTTTATACCCCTAGCTAACAACTTAGAATAATCAACAGTATAAATACTTTTTTGATAAATATCAGGTAAATATTGTTCCATAGCCATTTCTCCTTTAAAATTTCTAATATAATAATATCACAATTATATCTTCATCTTCAATACTTTACATTTTTTTGTCACCACAAAACAATATGAATTAATTCAAATTCATATTGCCCGTTATCATATCTTTAACATTTCTTAAAAATAAATTTCCAAAATTTGCTCTATCTACATCTTTGGCCACCGTAAGTTTTACTGTTTTAACTTTTTGACCATTTTCTTTAATAGTTAAAGTTCCCACATCATCGCCAACTTTTAGTGGAGCTTTAAGTGATTTTATCTTTATATCATAAGTTAAGGCCTCATCTTTATCACTTTTTTTCTTAACCATCGTTGCTTCTTCCTTTGGAACTATTAAAACATATTCATCCTTACCATTTTCTACTCTATACTCTCCAATTGTATTTTTATTTTTAAGCATATTAATCACTTTATATTGCGCAAAAGCATAATCTAACATTTCACTTACTTCTTGATTTCTAATTTTACTTGTCTCTTCACCCATAACTACTGCTATAATTCGCATTCCATCTTTCTCAGCCGTCGCCGTCATACAATATCCAGCATCTTCTGTATATCCTGTTTTAAGACCATCAACACCATCATAAAATCTAACTAAACGGTTTGTATTAACAAGCCATATTTTTCTGTCAGTATCTTCTCGTAAATAATCTTCATATATTTTTGTATAATCTAAAACCTCTTTATATTTAACAAGCTCTCTAGCAATAATCGACATATCTCTACTACTTGAATAATGGTTCGCATCATCAAGTCCATGTGGATTTTTAAAATTAGTATTAGTTAAACCAAGTTCCTTTGCTCTTTTATTCATCATTCCTACAAAGTTATTTACGCTGCCAGCCACCGTTTCTGCTAAAGCTACAACTGCATCATTTCCAGATGCGATAGCCACCCCTTTAAATAAATCCCTCACACTCATTTTTTCGCCAGTTTCAAGTAAAATTTGGCTACCACCCATACTAGATGCATTTTCGCTAACCGTAACAACTTGATCCCAATTAATTACTCCATCTTTGATTGCTTCGATAATTAAAAGCATACTCATCATCTTTGTCATACTAGCTGGATGAAGTTTTTCATCAGCATTTTTCTCAAACAATATCTTACCAGTACTTGCTTCAATTAAAATAGCCGATTTCGCACTTTCTGCTAATTTTAAATCATCAGCTAAAACAAGATGTATTCCTGCTGAAGTAAATAACAGCATAAAAGTTACTATCATTAATAATATTTTTTTCATAACACCGCCCCTATTAAAAAATATGTCAAAAATTATTTTTTATCACAAAAAAAGAATTACTATTTTAGCACTCCTTCTTTACAAAATTATATTTATATTGATTTTTAGAACTATCATATTTTATTTGTACAACTCCACATAATTTTGTCCCATTTTTAGGATCTTCCAAATCTGAACTATCAATATAACCTTCGTCAGCTAAAGTTTCAATATTAACTTCATAAACCGAATTATCAAGTGGCATTTTATCTGGATTAATTGTTCCCCACTGTTCGGCCGCTTTTTCTAAAGTACTTATTTGTGACTCAGAAAGTGAAGCTTTTGATCTATCCATAATTCTAATAACCGAAGTCGTTACCATAACCGCAATAATACCTAGTATTGCAATAACTACTAGAAGTTCAACTAATGTAAAAGCTTTTTTCATTCTAACACGCCCCATCATATTCATAAACAAATTGATAATCTTTATAACTAATACATATTTTGGTATTTTTAGAAATCTCGCCCCTATCAGTCATATTTTGAATTTTTTTATCCTCTAAAAAACCAGAAGTTTGTAATTCATCTAAAGTAACATATTTTTTCTCTACACCATCTAAATAAATTTTGCCATTATCTTCTAATAAATTACTAGTTCCCCACTGCCTTGCCGCATTTAAAATAGCCTCTTTTTGTTCATCATTCAATCTATTTTGACTTCTATTTAAAATGCCCGTCACACTAGGCATAACAACTAACAAAATAATACCTAAAATAACAATAACAGCCAATAACTCGATCAAAGTAAAACCTTTATTTTTCATAAGCTCCTCCACTATTATTAAATATACCATAATTAAAAATAATAGTAAAGAAAAACATAGAAGCCTAAAAAGAATCTATGTTAATAACAGCATGTTTTTCATGGTTTAAATAACTGCTAGCTTGGACAATTGTTCTAATCGCATTTGCAATCATTCCTTTTTTACCAATTACTCTTCCCATGTCATCACTACTTACTAAAACTTCAATTGTAATTTTATCTTCATCGTCAAAAGCTTTTACTGATACCATATCAGGATTCTTGACTAAACTTTTAACCAAAAATTCTGTTAAACTACCTATTTCCATAATTACTTACTTTCTTTAGAATATTTTATTTCGTGGAATTTTTTATTAATTCCTTTTTTATTAAATAAACTTTTAACTGTATCAGTAGGAATAGCTCCATCTTTAAGCCATTTTAAAGCAACTTCTTCATTAATGTTAATTTCTGCTGGATCAGCAACTGGATTATAAGTACCAACTAATTCAATATACTTACCATCTCTTTTTACTCTTGAATCAGCAGCTACGATACGGTAGAATGGTTTTCTTTTAGCTCCCATTCTTAAAAGTCTTAATTTAACTGCCATAATATCCCTCCATTTCTTTAATGATTCTACCATAAAAAGTAACTAGTGTCAACCTTTTTTTGTTAACACTATAATTATATTTTGTTTAATATTTTTACTTTATCATTTATATATTCATCAATATTAACCATAAACCCTTTAGGAACAAAAGTCTTCGGCATAAATAAACCTCGCTTATCCATCACCGAAAATACTTCACAGTTCTTCATATCATGATCAATATATTCACCAGTAAGCCAATAATACAAATAATGATTAACCGTACCATGAGCAAATACTAAAATATAATCGTACTTATCAGATAAATAATATTTTTGAATCTCTAAAGCAATATTTTTAACTCTATCCTTAACATGATTTCTACTCTCGCCACCAGTATATATAGCATTATCCAAATCATTTTTAGCATCTTCAAAATATTTTTTACTCTCCGGATACATTCTTAAAACTTCATCTATCGTATGAGCATAATGCACTCCCGAATTAAATTCTATCAAATCATTAACCGTTTTAATTTCATAATCTCCATGCATTTTAGATAAAGCAGTTTTTAACGTTTGTTGAACTCTAAGATAAGGACTAGCCAAAATCAAAATTTTCCCTTTTAGGCTATTTAAAAACTCACCTAACTCTAAAGCTTGCTGAACTCCATATTCCTTTTCTATTGGCATATCTTTATCTTTAGCAATCTTCCATAAACCTTCTTGACCATTATAACTTGCATTATTAGCTGGAGTGAAAGCATGTCTAATTAAATATACCCCTGTCATATAACCACCCTACAATAATTATATCAAAAAAGTGCGGATTACGCACTATTTTAAATAATCTTCAGATACCTTCTCATCAATTTCTTTTAAAGTATCTTCATCGACATCGTCAACAATTTCATCCCAAGGCTCTTCATCATCCTCAACCGCAATTTTTACTTTAGTTTCGCCAACAATCTCCACACCAAGTTCTTTTTCAATATTAAATGATATTATATTATCATCTTGAATATTAACCCCCGAACACGTTGGTTGTTTTAAAGATCTAACAATAATATCCGTATCACCAGATAAATCAGCATTTTCTCTTAATCTTACATTAAACAAATCATTATATTCAATTTTTTTATTAATAACTGTTGTTTTACTATCGTTATCATAAGAATACCAAATATTTATATCAAAAGACCCATCCACACCAACTTTATCACCAGATTTATAACCTTTAAACTTATGATTTATTACCCAACATCCTAGCACTGTTGTCGGTTTATTTTCCGTTTCAATCGTATAATTATTTTTAAAATGTTTCTTACCCTTACCAATAATTGCCTTGGTTACTATCTCTTTATATGATGCCACTATATCACCCCTCACTTTAAGATATGCAACCAAATAAAAAAAGTACACAAAAAAAGTAGCTTATACTACTTTTCTAATAATTGGTAAAAATTTACTTAAGTTAGGATCAGCCATTATCTTAGTATAAATACCAATCTTTTCAAGATCACTCATATTATTTAAATCCGTACTATTTGAAACATCAATTCTATCAAATTTACTAGCTTGTTTACTTGTATATTTCAAATCAAAATTACTTTCAGTTAAAACCTCATTATCTTTAGTCTTCTTATAATATAAATTATAAGTATATTTAGTTTTATTTTTATTAACCGTAAAAGAAACTTCTCCAGTAGCTAATGTTCTATCACTAGTTTTTGAAATAATATAAGAATATTTATCATCTTTCTTATTAAAACTTATATTTCCAAGCTCACTCACAGCTTCAGCTTTAACAAACGCTTTTGTTTTATTATCAACATATAAAGATATTTCTAATTTATTATGCCTTCCTAGTTCATCTTTTAAATCTGATAAATAATTATCTAAAGAACTTTTAATATCAGAAACACTAACCCCTTTCATTTTAGAAAGCACTTCCGTAAATTCGTCATTAGCTTTTAAAGTATTAATAAAATTTTCAGCCACTCTATTTCTATTTTTTCTATCAATAACAAGTTTAGTTCTATAACTTTTAATTACTTCGCCATCTTCATCAATATTTTCTTTATCCCCGTAAACCTTTTCATCAGCAATTACTGTATCAATTGCCTGATTAACCCCATCTAAAATGATTTTAACATCGTTACCATTTACAAAATAACTTAATCTATTATCTCTTAATTTAATATAATTTTCCGAAACCGTAGGAACATAAACATATGTTGAAACGCCATCACTATACAAATTAGCACTTACAAAATCTTCTCCAGCATAAGTCGTCTTTAAATCTATAAAACTCATACCACTAGAATTATTTCTTACATAATCCGCACTAAAATTAATTTTACTAAGTTCTTCGTATAAATCTTTATTTTCATCATTACTTTTAATTGTATAAGCTAAGCTAAAATTACCATCCGTAATATCATAAACATTTTCATTAACATTACTTTCTAAATAATCAAATAACCCATCTACTGTTTGTGTAAATAAAGTTTTAGGATTATTACTAAAAAACATCATACATAAAATAATTGTAATTACTAAAATTAAAAAGATCGCAATAAGCCAAGGTAATTTAGACATTCTAGCCTTAACCGAATTTTTCACAATATCCGTATAATCAATATTATAATTTTCTGTTTTCGCATCTTCATCCATCAAAGAATCTTCTAATGCCTCATTTGTTTTATCCTCTACCCTCTTTACAAATTCTTCTATTTTATTTTTAACATTATTTTCAGTATCCTTCATATACTTATCTCCTACTCTTTACATCAATAATACCAAAATAATAAATTTTTTACAAGTAAAAAAGACATAACCAGCTAATAGCTATATCTTAAAAACGCTTTTATCCTACCAGTTTCCTTCTTTTTCTATGTTAAAGTTAATTTTAAACAAAAGAAATAGCCTTTAAGCTATCTCTCCGTCCATACTCCATGTTTTAACATCTGTAATCTTAACCAAAACTATTTTACCAAGCATATCTTTAGAAGCTTTCACATTAACAAGTTTCATCGTATCCGTATACCCTACAAGCTTACCTTCACCTTTCTCACTTACATTTTCAAGTAACACAGGCACTATTTTTCCCAAATATTTTTCATTAGCTAAAAGTGCATATTTATTTACAACCTCGTTTAATCTATGTAATCTCTCTTCCTTAACTGAAAGTGGTATATCATCTTTCATCTTAGCTGCTGGTGTACCTTCTCTAGGAGAAAAGATAAAAGTAAAAGCTGAATCATACTTACATTTATTAACTACATCCAAAGTTTCTAAAAAATCTTCCTCTGTTTCCCCTGGAAACCCTACAATAATATCAGTTGTAATAGAAGCGTTTGGTACTGTTTCTTTTATTTTATTAAATAACTCTAAATAAGACTCTTTAGTATATCTTCTACCCATTAATTTAAGTATTCTATCTGATCCAGATTGTAAAGGTAAATGAATATAAGGCATAATATTAGGATACTTGCTGATAACCTCAATCATCCTATCAGTAAAATCCCAAGGGTGTGAAGTTACAAATCTAACTCTTTCAATATTTGTTTTAGCTACTTCCTCTAATAAATCACTCATATCATATTCTAAATTCAAATCTTTACCATAAGCATTGACATTTTGACCAAGCAAAGTAACTTCTTTATAACCATCATTCTTTAAAGTCTTAACTTCTCTTATAATATCGCCAAATCTTCTGCTTCTTTGTTTTCCTCTCGTATAAGGTACTATACAATATGTACAAAATTTATCGCAGCCGTACATAATATTAACAAAAGCCTTATATTTACTATCTCTTTTAGCTGGCATATCTTCAATAATATCACCCTCACAGCTATAGACATCGACTTCTATTTTATCTTTATGCATCGCCTTATTTAAAATCTCCGGCAACTCATGAATATTATGTGTTCCAAAAACGATATCTAAAAAACTATATTTATCTAAAATCTCCTTAACTACAACTTCCTCTTGAGCCATACATCCACATACACCAGTGATAATATTTGGTCTATCTTCTTTCATATGTTTAAGCCTTCCGATCATTCCAAATACTTTATTATGGGCATTCTCCCTAATCGCACAAGTATTAAGTAAAATCAAATCTGCATTTTCCATATCTAAAGCTTCTTCAAATCCCATCTCTTCTAAAATAGCTTTAATATTTTCCGAATCATGAACATTCATCTGACAACCATATGTTTTAACAAAATAACTCTTGCCTACCCCTAAAGTTTTTAAATCATCTGATATTTCATATTTTTTAATTTTAACTTCATTTTTAGTTCTTTTTTTAGCTTCATCTAAATGTGGCATCAACATACTAATCACTTCCTCACAAGATAATAACATAAATCCAAAGAAAAAGCTAGTCTAACCTAGCTTATATTAAAGGTTTACACCTCACCAATTACGATTAAAATCATTGGCTTACACTCAGTTTGTTCATAAAAATACTTGCCTACCTTATCTCTAATCCCAAGTTTTACCTTAGAAAAATCCACATAGTTTGAACTCGTATTTTCATGAATAACATCCGTTGCTATTTTTTCAGCATCCTTAATTAAATTAATATTATCACGAACAAATATAAAACCTCTAGTTAATACTTCTGGTCCAGCCAAAATTTTCTTAGTCTGTTTATCAATAGTCGCTGTAATAATAACAATTCCACTATCACTTAAAAGTTCACGATCTTTAAGCACAAGTTCACCAACATCACCAGCGGCTAGACCATCAATTAAAATATCATCAACTGGTACTTTCATACCGTTATCCACAAGTTTACCATTTTCAAAATAAGCAACTTCACCATTTAATCTAAGTAAAATGTGCTCATCATCCATGCCGACTTCTTTAGCTACATTACGATTAGCTACTTGTTGACGGTACTCGCCAATAACCGGCATATAATATTTTGGTCTAATCAAATCTATCATAAGCATTAAATCTTCAGAAGAGGCATGATGCGATAAATATTTCTTCCTAGACAGTTCAATCACATTCGCACCTATCTTAGCTAAACCATCAAGTATTTTAGTTGCTGTTCTTTCCATACCATCTTCAATTGGTGAGGCAAATATAATAGTATCATCTGCTGTAATTGTTATAAATTTATCATAACCTCTAACAATTCTCTTTAAATTAGAAAAAGGCCTTTCTCTTTCATCAGATATAATAACAACAATCTTATCGTCCCTAACATGATGAATAGGTAAAATTCTTTTTTTATCAAAATCGACATAATTTTTATCAATAGCTTTTAAAATAACACTTTCCAAACTTTTACCCATAATAACCACATTACGATCAGTATCTTTAATTTCATTAAATAATTCTTGAATTCTATAAAGTTGAGCTTGATAAATATTATATAAAATCCTACCATCAGAATTATTTATCACTTCTCTAATAGCTTTCGCCGTACGATGATTAGGTGAAGTAAATCCTTGTTTATCCGCATATAAAGATTCTGAAAGTAAACATAAAACTCCTTGCTTACCAACATATGCTAGTTTACCAATATCCGTCTTATAAGCGCCTAACATCGTTGAATCAAACACAAAATTACCCGTATAGAATATCGCACCATCTGGTGTATATAAAACATAACCAACATTATCTGGAACCATATGTGTCAAAGATATTGGAAAAATACTATTTTTTCCAAAATTAATTTTCCTATGTGGTTTTATAACTCTTAAATTTTTAACACTTAAATTATCTGCTAAAAGATCATCTTTAATAATTTCCATCGTAAATGATGTCCCATAAATTGGTATATCAGGAACTTCTTTTAATATTTCAGATAAAGCTCCCATATTATCATAATGTCCGTGTGTAATAAATATACCTTTAATATTTTTTTTATTTTTCTTAATATAATCATAATTTGGAATAATATAATCTACTCCAAGCATTTTGTCATCGGCATATTTTAATCCCGCATCAAATATAAATATATCATGGTCGGCTTCCACAACATACATATTTTTTCCGTCTTCATTTAATCCGCCGAGCGCAAATATTTTTATTTTACTCATTTTTTCTCCTTTCTTAAGTCATTTAAAAGCCTTAATAATTATAACAAAAAAAGCCATAAAAAGCAATTTATCATTACGGCTATCTTAAAGCATGTAAAATATAACAAAACGCAATAATTCTATTGTATTTTTTATAACTGTTTGTTATACTTGTATCAAAGAATGTTCAGTAGTTGGGCGCGACCTCTTATCGCTTAGATTGGAGGTGATGTTTATGACTAAAAGAGAAAAAGCTCTTTATGCCATAATATCCCTTCTATTTATTTTAGTATTTATATTACTATTTAAATAGAAAACAGCGCCTAGCTCATCATCGATGATTTAGGCGCATACCACAAAACAGGTTGCGTTCAACATTGCGTATTGAACGTTCCTTTTTTATTTTATGAAGTTTCCTTCATCTATATACATTCTATCATAAATTTAACTTAATGGCAAACTAAATGAAAATTTTATCTAATTCTTTATTAGGTAGTAACATTTTTATTCCTTTAACAATTTTAATTTCATATTCGGTCGTTCTTGTTTTCAGCATTTCCCCATCAATACAAAATCTCTTTTTAGGTGGTTCTTTTAATTTAATCTTTAAATTATCCGTTCTAAAGAAATAAAACCCTGGAACTTTAGTAATATCACTTGTCTTAAGTAAATATAAACTTCTAATTATGTCTTTTTTAGTTGTAATATTAGAAAGCAAAACCTCAAACTTTCCATCATTCATCTTCACATCTTGTAATATTTCTAAACCACCCATTCTACTGGCATTACATATTAAGACAAACGAATAAAGTCCAGTATAAGTTTCACCGTTAGCTGTATAACTCATTTCAAATAAATGAGTTTTTTGATTAAATGATTTTATAGCGTTAATCATATAAGCTAAATATCCAAAATTCTTCTTTAATTTTCTAGGTGTATCATAAGCCACATCCGTAAACTTGCCAAGACCAGCAACATATACAAAAGGTTCATCATTAATCGTACAAATATCTAAATCCTTAACAGTTCCTTCCAAAATCATTTTTAAATTATTAACTGGATTTTTACCCATACCGAAAGTCGCACCCAAATCATTGGTAGTACCAAGTGGAATATGTGTAAGTAATAATTTCTTTTTGCGTTTTAAATTACCAGTCACAACTTCATTAAACGTTCCATCTCCCCCTAAAGATATTACTAAATCGATTGTCTCAGGAAGATCAGCTATTATTTTTTTCGCATGACCCGCATATTTTGTAAACATAATATCTACACTATAACCATATTCATTTAAAACATTTTTACACTTATGCGCTAAAACATCTTTGTTGTTTTTACCACTATTAGGATTACATATTAATACGCTTTTTTTCATTATGACCACCACCATCATTATACATTAATTTATATAAATAACAAAATTACATATGATAATTTTTTTCTTTTTCTAAAACTATATTAACTGTTTCTGGAAAAATATCGCATATAGTGGCAAAACTTTCAAAACACCTTTTAAGCTTTTTCAAATCTGATAAACTACAATTATCCAACCAAGCTTCAAAAGTGTCATCTTGAATCCTAACATACAAATCTAAAAATGCTTCATCTTCTAATTGATGAGAGTAAACCTCTAATGCCATAGTCAAAGTAATAACTGTATAATTCTTTTTACATAATTTCAAAAATTCTATAAGTTCATAAACACTATCATAATCATATTGCTTTATTGCTTGGTCAAGTTCTCTTTCACTTTTATCCAAATAATTAATTAAATCATCTAACATTTCTTTTACATTTATATATTTTTGATTAAACTCTTCTATATTTGTATCTAAATTAGGTGTAATTTCAAACATTATTATCCCTTCTCTTTCGCGTTATATATAATACCATCTTCTAAATAAAAGTCAAATTAAAAGAAGAAATATTATATTATTTCCTCTTTAATATTTGGATTTTTAAGTGCCTCTATTAATTTATCAATTTCCTCTTTTGAATTATAAAAATATAAACTAATCCTACATGTATTTTTAATATGAATTTCATCCTTAAGTATTTTAGCGCAGTGATTTCCAGCTCTTGTACAGATATTATATTTATCTAAATAAATAGATAAATCTTGTGGAAAAATCCCATCATAATTAATTGTCACAATCCCACTTTGACTATGGGCATTGTAAATCGTAATTTGTGGAATTTCCTTTAATCTATCAAGTAAATAGTTTTTAAGCTCTATCTCATATTTATGAATATTATCAAAACCAATATCCATTAAATATTTAATAATATAACCATATCCAATAACCCCGGCAATATTAGGCGTTCCAGCTTCTAATCGATCAGGCATCATCTTATAGATTCTAGTTCCATCAGTACTAAAATCTGCATTCATTCCACCGCCAAATATAATTGGCTCTAGATCATTTAATAATTCTTCCTTACCATATAAAACTCCAACCCCTGTTGGTCCACACATTTTATGAGCTGAAAAAGCTAAAAAATCAACATCTAAATCCTGAACATCTACTTTTAAATGTGGTACACTCTGCGCCCCATCAACTAAAACAAGTATTCCCATGCTGTGAGCAAGTTTAATAATTTCTTTAACCGGTCTAACATCACCAACCACATTACTAACATGGGCTACCGAAATAACTTTCGTTTTAGGTGTAATAGCTTTTTCTACATTTTCCATTAAAACCTCGTGATTGTCATCTAATTCAATATAACTGATTTTTAATTTTAATCTATCGGCAAGTTCAAACCAAGGAAGTAAATTAGAAGCGTGCTCACTTTTAGTAAGTAATACCTCATCACCTTCTTTTAACTTGTTCGCAAAATATCCGAAAACAATTTTATTAATTGAATCAGTCGCCCCACTAGTAAAAGCAATCTCTGAAGCTTTTCTTACATTTAATAAATCCTTTACTAAATATCTAGTTTCCTCATACTTTTGACTTGCTTTAATGCTTAAAGCATAATCACCTCTATGCGCATTTGAACTATAATTATCATAATAATCACTAATCGCTTCCCCTAAAAGTTTTGGCTTTAAAGTTGTCGCTCCATTATCAAAATATATAATCCCAGAATTTAAAATATTAAAATCTTCTCTATGCATAATCTCACCTCCAATACTTATTAATCATCTCTTCTAATGTTTTTTTATAATAAGTAATACCATTCAAAAGAAAACCTTTAGTAAGTAAATTTTCTGAATCCTTTTTTGAAATACCTCTACTCATTAAATAAAATACCTCATCTGATGAAAAAGTTCCAATAAGCGCGCTATGATTAGCTACCACATCTTCTTCATCAATAAATAAATTAGGTTTTATCGTGCAAATGTTTTCTGTCATATTAATGATTCTACCACTTTGATTTATATCACATCCAGTAATGCCATTAGACACAAATCCTGAAACATTAAACTCTAACACGCCATCTAAAATATTAACCCCATTATTTACTATGTTACTAACTGTATTTCTCGCATTATGATAAACTAAAAAATTATATTTTTCATCTTTTTTACTAATTGTTTTCAAATTAAAATCTATTTTAGCTTGCCCGCCATTTAGATTAACTACCATCATCTCTTTAATACTTTGTCCATCATTGACTTTTTCAACATTTAAATAACTATTTTCCTCTAAGTAATATTTATATTGAAATTTATAATCACCATCATGTTTATATTCATAAATATTTGCTTTCACACCTTTTAAAACATTAATATAAAAATCTAATTTTATATCAACTTTACTAACATCAATAACTATATCTGTATCCTCAAAAATCTTAACCTTCACACTTTGAACATTTAAAAACTTACTAGCTTCACCAATACTTACTTCAATATCTTCTTTATTTTCTATTTTTATATCTTCACCGTAAACCGTAATCTTATTCATGATTATCGCCCACTAACTTATCATAGCCTTCTTCTTCAATTTTTAAAGCTAGTGTTTTATCGCCACTTAAAACAATTTTACCATTCTTCATAATATGAATAAAGTCAGGTTTTATATAATCAAGTAATCTTTGATAATGGGTAACAAGTAAAATAGCCGGTTTCCTATCTTTATAGTACTCCGTCACACTCTCTCCAACCAATTTTAAACTATCGACATCTAACCCAGAATCGATTTCATCTAAAAGTACGACATCAGGCTTTAATATATTCATCTGTAAAATTTCATTTTTCTTTCTCTCACCGCCAGAGAAACCATCATTAATACCTCTGTGAATCATATCGGAATCCATATGTAATTTCTTAGTTAACTCGTCAACTTCTCTAATAAATGGTAACAATTTAAATTTATCGCCTTCTTTAGCCCTTAAAGCGCTCCTTAAAAAATCTGCATTTGTTACGCCTTCTATCGCCATCGGCATCTGCATCCCTAAGAAAATTCCAAGTTTTGCTCTTTCATTAACTGCCATATCATTGATAACCTTACCATTATAAGAAATAGTTCCTTTCACGATTTCATAATTAGGATCACCCATAATAACTTTAGTCAAGGTAGATTTACCAGTTCCATTCGGGCCCATAATCGCATGAATTTCCCCAGATTTTATCTCTAAACAAAAATCTTTTAAAATTGTTTTCCCAGCCACTTTTACAGTTAAATTATCTATATTTAAAATATTCATATTTAATCACCTCATTATATTTTAACATTTTTTCTATCACTTTTGTATAAAAACACCAAAATTAACCAATAATATATTAGAATATTCGCAGATATTCAAACTTAAAAAGAGGTTACTCTTTTTTTCTATATGTGATAAAATAAAAATGGTGATGAAAATGGATTGTATTTTTTGTAAAATTGTAAATGGAGAAATTCCTTCATATACCCTTTATGAAGATGAATTAGTTAAAGTGTTTTTAGATGTTAATCCTGATGTCAACGGACATACTTTAATTATTCCTAAAAAACATTATACAGATTTATTTGACATCGATAATAATACTCTAATGCATATTATGGATGTAGCTAAAAAAATAGACAAAATATTATCTGACAAATTACACACTGATGGATTAACTCTAGTTCAAAATAATGGATTAAAACAAGAAGTTAAACACTTTCATCTTCATTTAAAACCACAATATAAAAATGAAGAAGAATTACTCCCAGTCAAAGAAGTATATGAAAAAATAAGCAACTGAGCTTATTTTCTTTTTTTACCTTTAGTTGGTCTTCTCTTTACTTTTTGATTACTTTCTTTATTTTCATTAATAATTTTTCCAAGTGGTGATGGAGAAAATTCAAATAATTTATTTAAACCTTCCTTAGTTGATACATCAATTCTCATCCATCGACCATTTTTCGAATAATAAACTTCTGGATAGCCAAATTTATTAAGTTCAACCTTTAAATTGGGGTTATCTTCAAATTTAACTCTTACCGCCTCAAAAAAACCACGATATAAAGGATCTACATTTTTTGAAAATACTGTAACCATATCTTTCTTTATTGGAAATCTCACATTATCTTTATTCATCTTAAGTAAAGCTCCAAATTCTTCATAAGTTACCATATAACTATTCATGTTCTTTCTCGGATAAAATCTTCTTTCACCTAAAGAATCTACATAATCTTGCACCCATAAACCATATGGCTTTTTAAGCCCAGTTTTAGCTACCCCACAAAGCTCAGAATCATCAAAATCATAAAATTTTAAATCGCTTCTAAGATGCATCCAAGCCGGGTGATTTCTTATAACAAAATTTTGTTCATCTTTACTTAATTTTAAAATATTTCCTTTTTCCCTAATTAAATCAACAGCTCCCGCACATAAATAAAGTTGATGAGTTAATTCACTACTTGGTATATCATATTCTCTACCATCAATAAATACTTTGTCAATATGATTTACTCCATCTTCAAGCATACTTACTTTTAATAAAGCAATATCGCATTTGTCAAATAAAGCAAAAATTGCTTTCATTTCTTCTTTACTAAATTTTATCTTTTCCATAATATCCTCCTAAAACTTCATGCATATAATACACATAAACACCTAAATTGTCAAATAATAAACATTTGCCATATTCATGCTTTAATAACTTTCATATCATAAATTAGATAAGGGGGAAAGAAAATGTTCAGAAAAAAAATGGGTTTTAATAAACCAATGAATAACTGTTGTGATCAAGAACCAAATTGTCCTATTATGGAACCAGTTATCACAAATTGTGTAGAAAGAGAATTTTGTCATGAAGTAAAACATGTATGTCCAATTCATACTCATTTAATTAACAAACATATTTATAATCACACTTATACTCCTGAATACTCATGCTCTGAAGAAAATCAAATCATCAACAATGATCCAGGATGCGGCTGCAATAAATTTAATAACAATGGTTTTTAAGCCATTGTTATTTTTATATACAATAAATTAAAACCAAGGACTAAAATTCCTCGGCTTTTAATTTTTCAATTTCAGTTTCAGTTAAATCTGTAAATTTAGAAATATCACTGATATTCATTCCAGCTTCTAACATTTTTTTAGCTATTTCTAAAGCTTTATTGTTTGATCCTTGTTTTAAGCCCTGTTCTAGACCTTGTTCTAGACCTTGTTCCAATCCTTGTTCCAATCCTTGTTCTAATCCTTGTTCTAATCCTTGTTCTAAACCTTCTTTTAATCCTTGCTCTAATCCTTCGGCATGTCCTTCTTTAACAGCCTCAGCATGATCGATCTTCTTCATCCATTCATCCATTTTATCTTTGTCATATAAACCAATAATGTGTTCATCCTCGTTTAAATCTTCAATTATATTTGCCATACTTTCTAACTCCTCGTCTCCTTTAGAAATATCTCTAAGCTCTTTTCTACTAGTTATCTGAAACATTACTAATATTTTTTCTAACTTAGATAAACTTCCTTTACCATTAGTATAATACTTTTCTAAAGGTTTGACCATATTTATGTGTATTCTTTTAAAATTTTCTTCATCAGTAAACTTCCCTGTGTCATCTTTCATACAAAATTCGATAAATAACCTATCATCAAATCTATTTACAACATTAAAATTTAATTGAAATACTTCACTATTATCTACTAAAGAGCCCGATAAATATCTATCATAGGCTATTTTATGATGATATAAATTATTCTTAGCTACCATACTTGCTTTCGCACTTCTATTAGCCTCGATATTTATAATGGTTCCTTCTACCTTTACTATAAGATCTGTTATCTTTTTTCTTTCTTTATATTTTTCTACTGGAAGCTCTGCATTAGCAAACACTAAATTTTCATAAATATAACCTGGCGAGTATATTGTTACATGACTTATAATCAAAGACAGCAATTTCCTAAAATTAGGATTTTGAACAATTGATTTAAATATTGGATCAAACATTGAATTCATAAGTTTATCTGGATTTTTAGATCTAACTATAGTTAAACTTTCTGGCATATATTTGCCTCCCTTCTATATGAGGTAACCCTCTATATATAACATACGACAAAAGATATCACTTTTCCTTCAAAAAAAATAAAAAATGCCAAAAAATTAGCATTTTTTTTAAAAGGCAATTTAAAATTTTCACTTTGCATTCTTTTAAACATATATTATCAATTATTACTATTTATTTCTTTTATTTCAATATTCATAATTTCCAAATAATCTTTTTCTGCCCTAGTTAAATGATTATGCATGTATTTATAATATTCCTCATGAGCTTTTTTAATGCCTCCAAATATGATACAATACCTTTATTATTTAATATATCATTGTGTGTCATTTTCAAAAAACTATATAGTTCCACAACCCAATCTTGTATAGTCATTGTTTTTCTTTTTAATGCATTAATTTCAGCAACATCAAGATATGCAGACACCAATCTGCCTAGAACCTGTAATTCTTCATGTGTCAAATAGTTTTGGCAATTTCAATTTTTTTTAGTTGGCATATCTCCTCTAAAATTAGTAAGTCCTATATTATCATTATTACTAGCAACCCTATTATAAATTTTTTCAGCAGCCGTATTATTAGAAACAGCATACAGCATCTTATTCTGAACGGTCCTAAAAAAATTAATGGATATTTCTTTTTTCGGATTATAATCAATTGAAGTAGCATATATATCAAGTATTTTTCTCCAAAAAACTTTCTCACTTGACCTTATATCTCTTATTTTATCAAGAAATTCATCAAAATAAAGATTATTACCATTAATTTTAAAGCTTTCAATATTTAAATTATATAATTTACCATCTTTTGCAGTTGTTCGGAATTTCCGAACAGTTGATAATTCATCTAACTCACCTTCTTCAAATAATTTTTTTGTATGCTCATTAATCGTTAATTTAGCTTTGCCATATAGTTTACTTATTTGTTCTTGAGTTAGCCAAACATTTTCTTTTTACAAAATAGCTTCAACTTTAACATCATCATTGACTTCGTATATTAAAAATTTATTTTCCATTACATTTTGCTCCAATTAAATCAACTCATTCTACATATAATATACAACATTTTTCCCATATTTCCTTCTTTAAAAACAAAAAAATACTAAATTTAGTATTTTTTAAAAAGGCATTTTAAAATTTCCACTCTGCATTCTCTTAACCATAACTTTCATCTGTTCAAACTGTTTCAAAAGCTTATTAACTTCTTCAACACTTCTTCCACTACCACTAGCTATTCTTCTTTTTCTACTAGCCTTTAATATATCAGGATTTCTTCTTTCTTCTAAAGTCATTGATAAAATAATTGCTTCTATATGTGCCATTTGTTTAGGATCAATATTTACATTATTTAAACCCATTTTTTTAGCCCCCGGAATTAACTTAATTAAATTTTCTAGTGGACCTAACTTCTTAACTTGATTTAATTGATTTAAAAAATCCTCTAAATCAAATTTACCCTTTTGTAATTTCTTAGCAGTCTCTAAAGCTTCCTCTTCATCAAATACTCCTTCAGCTTTCTCAATCATACTCATCAAATCGCCCATATCGAGTATTCTGTTAGCCATTCTCTCTGGATGGAATGGTTCTAATCCATCCATCTTCTCAGAAACACCAATAAACTTAATCGGAATATTTGTTAAATGTCTAATAGATAAAGCCGCACCACCTTTAGTATCACCATCCAACTTAGTTAAAACAGCTCCTGTTAAAGGAAGTCTCTCATTAAATCCTGTAATAACATTAACCGCATCTTGTCCAGTCATACTATCGATAACAAGTAATATTTCATTAGGACTAACAGCTTCATTAATGTTTTGTAATTCTTCCATTAACTCATCATCAATATGTAGTCTACCAGCCGTATCTATTAAAACATAATTGTATCCATTTTCTTTCGCATATTCTACCGCATTTTTTGCAATCTCAACCGGATTACCTTTTCCTTCACTATATACTTCGATATTTAATTCTTTACCTAATTGTTTTAATTGATCAATAGCTGCTGGTCTATAAACATCACAGGCTACCATCAAAGGTTTCATTCCAAATTTCTTACGTAAAAGTAAAGCAAGTTTTCCTGTAGTTGTCGTCTTACCAGAACCTTGTAAACCACACATCATTAAAATAGTCATTGGTTTAACAATAATTAAAGGCTCATCTTCCTTGCCTAATAAATCAACTAATTCATCCTTAACTATTTTTACAAAAACCTCTCCCGGTTTTAAACTTTTTTTAACCTCTTCACCTAAAGCCTTTTCTTTTACATTATTAATAAATTCTTTTACAACCTTATAATTAACATCAGCCTCTAATAAAGCAAGTCTTATCTCTCTTGTAACTTCGCCAATATTATCTTCAGTTATCTTTCCATAACCTTTTATTTTATTTAAAGCATTTTGTAGTCTATCTCCTAAATTTTCAAACATTTATAATCACCTATATCATTATACTCAAAGCCAAAGAAAAAAGCAAACAAATATGTTTACCAAATATAATTTACTATGAAAAACGCAGCCCACCAAGCTAACGCTTAGTGGGCTATCAACCACCCTGCACTGAAAGTGCAGGGTTTGTAGTGATGACTGAAAGTCATACTATGCTAAAGCATACTATCTT
>CALVRK010000003.1 GCA_944358565.1 uncultured Bacilli bacterium | reverse complement strand
TAAGTTCTTCTTTTTGTGTGTTTAAATACGTTTACCTTTGTGTTATTATTTATAATAGAGGTGGAGTATGAAAAAAGGGTTTAATAATAAGAAATATGTAGAAATTCAAAGTAAAAAAATTAAAGAAAGAATAAAAGAATTTGATAAACTTTATTTAGAGTTTGGTGGTAAATTATTTGATGATTATCATGCTTCTAGAGTTTTACCTGGGTTTGAACCTGATTCTAAAATAAAGATGCTTTTGGAATTAAAAGATATTACGGAAATAATTATGTGTATTAATGCGAAGGATATTGAAAGAAAGAAAATACGTGCTGATTATGGTATTACTTATGACATGGAAGTTTTAAGATTAATTGATGAATTTCAAAATTTGGGTTTATTTGTTAACAGTGTGGTTATTACTTTATATAGTGGAAAAGAGAGTAGTAAAAAGTTTAGAAATCAACTTGAAAAAAGAAATATTAAAACCTACGTTCATACTCCGACTGCAGGTTATCCAACTGATGTGGATGTAATTGTAAGTGATGAGGGATATGGAGCTAATCCTTATATTGAAACGACTAAAAAGTTAGTGGTGGTTACGGCACCTGGGCCATCTAGTGGAAAATTAGCTACTTGTTTATCTCAACTTTATCATGAATATAAAAGAGGTGTTAAAGCGGGATATGCAAAGTATGAAACATTTCCTGTTTGGAATTTACCTTTAAAACATCCAGTTAATGTTGCGTATGAAGCAGCTACGGCTGATTTAAAAGATGTTAATATGATTGATTCGTTTCATTTGGAAAAGTATGGTATTACTTCAGTTAATTATAACCGAGATTTAGAAGTTTTTCCTGTTTTAAAAGCTATTCTTCATAAAATTACTGGTAAGGATATATATTATTCACCAACAGATATGGGTGTAAATATGATAGGATATGCTATAGATGATGATAAAATAGTTTGTGAGGCTAGTAGACAAGAAATAATTCGGAGGTATTATAAAGCATTATGTGATTATAAAACTGGAGATTCTAATGAGGATGTTAGTAAAAGAATTAAGCTTTTGATTAATGAACTTGAGATTAATCCTTTAGAGGAAAGACCAGTTATAAAAATTGCTAGGGAAAAGAGTAAGGCTTTTGATTTACCAGTTATTGCTTTGGAGTTACCTGATGGTAAAATTATTACCGGTAAAAAAACTGAAATTTTGAGTCCAGCTAGTAGTCTAATTTTAAATGCTATTAAAGAGTTAACAAATATTCCAGATGAGGTCGATTTACTTTCTAAAGCTGTATTGGAACCGATAATAAAATTAAAACCTTTAAGTAATCATTCATCTAGATCATTAAATTTAGAGGAAGTATTAATTGCATTAAGTATTTGTTCTGTAACTAATCCAATTGTTAAAGAGGCTTTAAAAAATTTAAATAAGTTATCTAATTTGGAAGCTCACGCTTCATTTATGGTTTATAATGGTGATTTAAATACTTTAAAAAGATTGAATATTAATTTAACTTGTGACCCAGTATTTTATTCAAATAATTTATTTATGAATGAGTAAAAACGGTAATTTATTTATCGTTTTTTCAGTTTGTATGCTATAATACATGTGATGAAAAGGAGTTGGAAAATTTAACATGCGTAAAAAAGATATTACTAAAGAAATAGCAAACGATGAAGAATTTTTACATATAGTAGCTCCTATTTTAGGTTCTAGAGAATTTCAAAAGAGAAAAGATTGGGTTCATCATGAAAGTTGCTCACTTTATGAACATTGTTTAGCTGTATCTTATTTAGCTTATAGAATATGTAAAAAAAGAAAGTGGAACTATCATGATGCGGCAATTGGTGGCTTATTACATGATTTTTATACAAAACCTTGGCAAGATAATTTAGATAAAAAAGTTCCTTTTTTTCAGCAGCATGGTTTTGTTCATGCCCATGAGGCAATGGAAAATGCTTATAAGTTTTTTCCTGAATTAATGAACGAAAGAGTGGCAAACATAATTGAAAGACATATGTTTCCACTCAACATAATTCCGCCTAAATATAAAGAAGGTTGGGTTGTTACTTATGCAGATAAAAGACTTTCTATGGATGTTGTTATAAATATAAAAGCGTTACCAAAATATTTTGGTTTAGCTAGAATGGTACATAAGGTAAAAACATTTTTTAAATTTAGAAAGAGGTGATTTTATGGATGATACAATTGCAGCTATTTCAACTGCTCAGGGTGTTGGTGCAATTTCTATTATTAGAGTTAGTGGAACTGATGCTATTAAAATTGTTAGTAAGATTTTTTCTAATAAGAAGTTTTTAGGCGCCCCAAGTCATACTATTCACTATGGTTATATAATGGATGGTGATGAAAGAATTGATGAAGTTTTGGTGACAATTATGCGAGCGCCTAAAACTTTTACTAAAGAAGATATTGTTGAAATTAATGCACATGGTGGTATTATGACAACTGATAAGATTTTAGAGTTACTACTTTTTAATGGGTGTCGATTAGCTGAACCTGGGGAATTTACTAAAAGAGCTTTTTTAAATGGTCGAATTGATTTAACAGAAGCTGAAGGTGTTATGGATTTAATTAATTCAAAAACAGATATTTCCCGGAAAATAGCTTTGAACCAAGTTGGTGGTAAAGTATCTTCAATGATTAGTGATTTGAGAGATGAACTTGCCGGAATAATTGCAAATATTGAAGTTAATATCGATTATCCAGAATATGAAGATATTGAAGAGATGACAATTGAAAAGATTAATTCTAATTTAAGTGAACTTGAAAGTAAAATTGATAAGATTTTGAAAGAAAGTAAAAATGGTGAGATTTTGACAAATGGTATTAAAACGGCAATTGTTGGTAAGCCAAATGTTGGAAAAAGCAGTTTACTTAATAGATTGATTGGTGAAGATAAAGCGATTGTTACAGATATTCAGGGAACAACTCGTGATAGTGTTGAGGCAACGCTTAGAATAGACAATTTAATTTTGAATTTAATTGATACAGCGGGAATTAGAAAAACTGAAGATGTCGTTGAAAGTATTGGGGTAGATAAGAGTTTAAAATTAATAGATGAAGCTGATGTGATTTTATTTGTAGTTAATTATAATGAAAAATTAAGTCATGATGATTTAGTGATTTTAGATAAATTAAAGGATAAAAATTATATTACGATAGTTAATAAGACAGATTTAGATAAAAAAATTGACGATGATAAGCTTTCTAATGTGGTTTATGTTAGTGCTTTAAACGACGATAATATTGATGAGATAGGTAATAAAATTAAAAAATTATTCGATTTAGAAAAAATAGAAACAACAGATTTAACTTATTTAACTAGTGCGAGAAGTGTGGCTATACTTAGAAAAGTTTTAGATAGCGTTAAAGCGGTTCGAAAAGGGATTGAAGAAAATTATCCTATCGATATGGTGGAAATTGATTTAAAGGATATATGGAATTTACTAGGTGAGATAATTGGCGAGAGTTATGACGAAGAGTTGTTAGACCAATTATTTAGTAGATTTTGTGTTGGAAAATAAAATTTATATTTAATTTAGAATTAATATATTTATATTTTAATGTGGTGTTTAAAATTTATTTGGCTAGGAGGAATTTTATGTGGGGACCAATTATTGAATTTTTGGGTAAAAAAGATGTTAATTCATCAGAAAAAAAACTAGATTTTGTTGATAATGATCTAGATGAATTGTTTGATAATGCTATACAAAAGTTAGATATGGAAATAGATAATTTGCGACAAATAAAAAATATTTGATACATATGAAAGAAGAAATTAGTAAACATCAAAAATTTGTGCAATTTACAGATTATCCAAATTCACATAAAAATGAAAAAGTTTTATTTAAAGCAAGAAGAAAATTAAAAAAATAGTGTACTAAATGTTTTGGATATCTAAATTAAGCTGTAAAATTTAATTTAGGTATTTTTTATTTGACTATCTTTTTTTGATGTTGTAAAATTATCTCTAGTATTTGGTGGTGATTTGTATGGAATATGAAGTAATTGTAGTAGGTGGTGGTCATGCGGGATGTGAAGCTGCTTTAGCATGTGCACGCAAAGGACACAAGACATTACTTGTTACAGGGAATATTAATAATATTGCGGATATGCCATGTAATCCATCGATTGGTGGAAGTGCGAAAGGTATAGTTGTTAGAGAAATAGACGCCTTAGGCGGAGAGATGGGAAATAATGCGGATAAAAGTTTACTGCAAATAAAGATGCTTAATACGGCTAAAGGTCCAGCTGTTCGTAGTTTAAGAGCGCAAGCTGATAAAATTACTTATCCTAAAAATATGCTTAAAACTTTAGAGAGTACAGATAATTTAGATATTCAAGAAGCTTTAGTTAAAGATGTTCTTACTCCTGATAATAAAGTAAGTGGAGTTTTACTTGAAGCTGGCGAAGTGATTAAAACTAAAGCGGTTATTTTGACGACTGGTACTTATATGAATGCGGATATTATGGTTGGTGATACTCGTCATAGAGAAGGACCTCATGGAGAGAAACCTTCTAATTATTTAAGTGATAATTTAGCTAAAAAAGGTTTTATTATTAAAAGATTGAAGACAGGAACACCACCTAGAATAGCTAAAGATAGTATTGATTTTTCGGAGGCAAAAAGAGAAGATGGAGATAGTGTTTACCACACTTTTAGTTTTGATAATGAACCGATGTATGATATCGATAAACAAGTACCTTGCTATTTGATTTATACTAACAATGAGACACATAAAATTATTAGGGATAATTTAAATAAATCCAGTATGTATGGAGGTTTATCTGATATTAAGGGTGTTGGTCCAAGATATTGTCCATCTATTGAAGATAAAATAGTTAGATTTAGTGATAAAGAAAGACATCAATTATTTTTGGAACCTGAAAGTTTATATTATGATGATATTTATTTACAAGGTTTTTCAACTAGTATGCCTTATGATGTTCAAGAGAAGATGGTTCATAGTTTACCAGGATTAGAAAAGGCGAAGATTTTAAAATATGCTTATGCAATAGAATATGATGCGATTTATCCGACTCAGCTTAAATTTAATTTGGAAACTAAATTAATCGAAAATTTATTTACAGCCGGTCAGATTAATGGTACTAGTGGATATGAAGAAGCGGCTTGTCAGGGATTAATGGCTGGTATTAATGCATGTTTGAAATTAGAGGGAAAAGAACCATTTATTTTAAGAAGAGATGAGGCATATATTGGAGTATTGATTGATGATTTAATTACTAAAGGTATAAGAGATCCATATAGATTACTTACTTCTAGAGCTGAATATAGACTACTTCTTAGAACAGATAATGCGGATTTAAGACTTAGAGAATATGGTCATAAATTTGGACTTGTTTCTGATGAAAAGTATGAAAGTTTTTTAAATAAGAAAGAAAATATTGAAAAGGCAATTTTAGAATTTAAAGAAAAACGATTAACGCCTAAAAACAATGATTATTTAGAAACTTTAGGTACAAAACTTTTAAAAGATGGTGTATCTTTATATGATTTACTTAGAAGACCAGAAATTAAGGTGGAAGATTTAACTAAATTTTTAGATAATGAATATGATTCTGAAGTTTTGGAACAGGTATCTATTTCGGCTAAATATGAAGGGTATATTAATAAATCTCTTCGTGAAGCTGAAAAATTGAAACATTTAGAAAATAAAAAAATACCTGAAGATATTGATTATGACGAAATGCATAATTTAGCTAGTGAAGCTAAACAGAAGTTAAAAGAAGTTAGACCACTTACAATTGGGCAAGCAATGCGAATTAGTGGAGTAAATCCAGCGGATATTTCTATTTTAACGATGTATATGAAGCGAGGTTAATATGAACATAGATGAATTTAAAACTGAAGTAAAAAAATTAGGTATTGAAGTTACTGATGAAGAGATAAGTAAATTAGAGAAGTATGCGGATTTATTAAAAGAATGGAATGAAAAGATTAATTTAACAGCTATAACGGAAAAAGAGCAAGTGTTTTTAAAACATTTCTACGATAGTTTAACTTTAGTTAAAATAATTAATTTGGATAAAGTTGATAATTTATGTGATTTAGGGACTGGAGCGGGTTTTCCAGGACTTGTGCTTAAAATATTTTTTCCACAGTTAAAATTAACTTTAGTTGATGCTTTAAATAAAAGAATAAATTTTTTAGATGTTGTTGTTAAAGAATTATCTTTAGAAAATGTTACTTTGGTTCATGCGAGAGCGGAAGAATATGGAAGAAATCATAGAGAATGTTTTGATGTGGTCACAGCTAGAGCTTTATCTAGTTTTCCAATTTTACTTGAATATAGCGCTTCTTTACTTAAAGTCCATGGTCATTTGATTGCGATGAGAGGATTAGATGATAGTTCTGATGGAATTGATGCTTTAAAGGTCTTAAATTTAAAAATTAATAATGTGTTAGAGTTTAAATTACCTTTTGAAGAAAGTAATAGAACTTTAGTCGATGTTATTAAAGTAGATAAGACACCACAAAAATATCCAAGGAGATATACGGAAATAAAAAAGAAAACTTTATAAATTTGTAAAACAATATTGATTATTAATTTAATATTGTTTTTTTTATGTCTTTTTTGTTGAATTATTTCCCGAAAAATAGTATGATAAAATAAAAGAATAGAAGGGAGGGGTAGATTATGTTCGAAAATGGTCAATTAACGGTTTTAAATATTAATGATATTTTACCGAATAGATTTCAACCGAGAATTAGATTTGATGAAGAAAAATTGGAAGAACTTGCGGAATCTATTGGTAAATATGGGGTTATTCAACCGATTGTCGTAAGACCAGTAAGTAATAAATATGAAATTATTGCTGGCGAAAGACGTTATAAAGCTAGTAAGCTTGCGAACAAATCTACCATCCCTGCTATTATCGTAAATTTGTCGGATAAAGATAGTGAAGAGATTGCGCTACTTGAAAATATCCAAAGACAACAATTAAGTCCTATTGAAGAAGCCGTTTCTTATAAACGGATTTTAGACATGGGATATATTACACAAGAACAGTTAGCTAAAAAATTAGGAAAATCTCAATCGACGATTGCGAATAAAATAAGATTATTGAATTTGGATGATGAGGTACAAAGTTATTTACTCAATAATAAAATTTCAGAAAGGCATGCAAGAAGTTTACTTCGTATACCGGATAAGGAGAAGCAAGTAGCGATGCTTCATAGAATTGTCGAAGAGAGATTAACTGTTAAACAAACTGATAAAGAGATTGAAAAGTTAAGAGAAGAAACTAAGATTGAAAATAGAGCAGCTAAACCTGAAACGATTGTTGTTCCAAAATCAGTTCAAGAAGTGAGTAAACCAATAGAAGTAAAAACTAATAATACACCTGAAGAAATTGAAAGTTTGTTTGATGAAGCCGAAGATATAAAACAAGAAGAAAGGGGAAGTAATAATATGGATATAGAAAAAATTATGAGAGAGGCTAAAGATATAAATGCACCACAACAAGAAGCTCCAAAAGATATTTCTGGTTTAATGCAACCAGGTAATGATGTTCAAAGTGAACCAATTGTTAGGGAAGAGCCAGTTTCAAATAATGTTAATTTAGAACCGAATAAATTCATAAATGTAGCACCACAACAAGAAGAGGTTAAGCCAGTGCAAACAGCACCTGCTAATAATGGTGTGACATTTGATAGTATGTTTAATCAACATATTTCAACGCCTGATACAACTGAGACAGTAAATCAAGCTTCAGCTCAACCGGAACCTCAACAGTCACAGCCACAAACTGTAACGTCTATTCCAGAAATGCCAGCACCAACTGTTCCTGTACAAGAGATGCCTACACCGGCTATTAATAGTGAAGTTAATGTTACTCCATCAGTTCAACCACAGACATCTGTGCAAGACGAGGTGTCAGATGATACTAAAAAGGTTATTTCAACAGCTGTTGCTGATGCTTTGAAACGTTATAATGAAAATAAAGCTCAACAAAAAGTTTTAGAGGTTCAACCGATTAATCCAGTCAACAATGTTCAAACCCCAGTACAATCAACTCCAATGCAACCTGAACAACCTATGGTTTCATCTTCAGTACCTGAACCATTGAGTCAACCTGCACCAGTTAGTTCACAACCTATGAGTGACATTCCAGAAGTTGTAGTTCCAAGCGAGCCTTCTATTCCTAATTCAGATATTATTGCAGATTCTACTTTAAATGAATATGCAATTCCTAATGCTAATCAAGGAGTAGAACAATCAACTATGGCAAGTGCGATGACTCAAGATGTAAAACCAGTGAATAATCAAGCTCATTTCGCGCAAATAGTAAAATTACTTAGAGATTGTGCTGATCAAATTGAACAAAATGGATATTATGTAAATGTTGATGAGATGGATTTAGGTAATCAATATAAGGTCACATTTACAATTAATAAGGAATAGCTTATGAGTAAGTTTAAAGATTTAGTTAATTATTGCTTAAATTGTACAGTTAAACCTTGTAGAAAAGGATGTCCTTTAGAAAACGATATTCCGAAGTTTATTAAATTAGCTAAGGATGGTGATTTTCTAGAGGCTTTTAGTGTACTTGGTGAAACAACGGTACTTTCTTCCATTTGTGGGAGAATTTGTCCTTTTGATAGGCAATGTGAAGGTAATTGTGTTAGAAGATTAAAAGGTGAACCAGTTCAAATTGGTAAGATTGAGGCGATTATTGGGGATAAAGCTATCGAAGAAGATTATCCTATTTTTCGTGATATGAAAGAAATTAATGGCAAAAAAATTGCTATTGTTGGGGCTGGGTCATCTGGACTTACTTGTGCGGCCTTTTTAAAAAAATTAGGTTATAGTGTGACAATATATGAAAAATATGATTACTTGGGTGGAATTATCAGTCATGGAATTCCTGATTTTAGATTAGATAAAGATATTACTTTAAAAAATTTAAACCGAATTGTAGATTTAGGAATAGAGGTTAAATATAATTTTGAATTAGGTAAAAATATTACTCTTAAAGAATTGAAAAAAGAATATGATGCGGTATTTTTGGCTTTTGGAGCTAATGTGTCTAATATGCCTCAGATAAAGGGAAAAAATTTAAGTAATGTTTACGGGGCTAATGAATTATTAGAAAGTAAAAAATCTTTAGATTTAAAAAATAAAAATGTAATTGTCGTTGGCGGTGGCGATGTCGCAATGGATATGGCAAGAACGGCTAAAAGATGGGGTGGTAATGTTTTAGTGATTTACCGCCGTGATGAAAATCAAATGAAAGCTGATATCAATCAAATAAATTTGGCGAAAGAAGAAAAGGTGGAATTTCTTTTTAATACAAATGTTAAACAAATTATAAAAAAAGATAATATTTCTAAGGCATATTTAGTAACTAATGATGGTTTTAAATTCATCTACCCTTGTGATTATGTGTTTTTTGCGATAGGTTCAAAGCCTAATGAGAAAATTAATAAAAAACTTGGTCTTAAATTAGATGTTGATGGATATATTAAGACAGATAAGAAGCAGATGACATCAATGAAAGGTGTGTTTGCGGGTGGAGATTTAACTGGAACTGAAAGAACAGTGGCTCATGCTGCAAGGTCTGGTAGAGATGCCGCTTATAATATAGATTTATATTTGACAAAAAAATAATTTGAATATACAATTAAAAAGCATCTGAGGTGATAATAATGCTTAAATTTACAAAAATGGAAGGTATCGGTAACGATTATGTTTATATCGATAATATTAATCAAACTGTAGATAATCCAAGTGAGTTGTCTAAAAAAATTAGTGATAGACATTTTGGAATTGGTTCTGACGGTTTAATTTTAATTAGTAGAAGTGATGTAGCTGATTTTAAAATGAATATTTATAATCCTGATGGATCTGAAGCGGAAATGTGTGGTAATGGAATTAGATGTGTTGGAAAATTTGTCTATGATAAGGGTTTAACGGATAAGACTGAAGTAACGATTGAAACTTTGGCTGGTATTAAGACTTTAGAGCTTACTTTAGAAAATGGAAAGGTTTCTTTGGTTAAAGTTGATATGGGAGAACCAATATTAGATGCTGATAAAATTCCAGTAATTAACTATGAATTACAAAGATCATCAGAAGGAATTAGTTTTGTGAATACTGATACCGATTTACTTATTAGGAATAAAATCAGAAAGTTGACTTGTGTTTCAATGGGAAATCCTCATGCGATATGTTTTGTAGATAATGTTAATGACATAGATATAGAAAAAATTGGTTCAACAATTGAAAATGATGAAAATTTTCCCAATAGAACTAATGTTGAATTTATTGATATTGTAAATTCAAAAGAGATAAATATGCGAGTTTGGGAAAGAGGGGCTGGTGAAACGCTTGCCTGTGGTACAGGAGCTTGTGCATCAGTTGTGGCAAGTGTATTAAATGGTTATACTGAACGAGAAGTCATAGTTAATTTGTTAGGCGGTAAATTAGAAATAAGCTATGATGAAAATGATAATCATGTTTATTTAAAAGGTCCAGCTAGAATTGTTTATGAAGGAGAAATTGATTTAGATTAGACATTTTGAGTGTCTAGTCTTTTTGTTTATCTGTTTATATTATTATGGGCATGGTATAATTATGATAGAGGTAGATGATTTCATGATAGAGTTTAAGAAAGTATCAAAAGCATATAAAAATAATTTAGTTTTAAAAGATATCTCTTTTCAGATTGAAACCGGTAAATTTACGGTTTTAATTGGTGAGTCTGGTTGTGGTAAAACAACTTTACTTAAGATGATAAATAAGTTAATTACCCCGACTAAAGGAGATATTTTTATTGATGGTAAGGATTTAAAGACTTTAGATGAGATAAAATTACGTAGAGGTATGGGCTATGTAATTCAGCAAACAGGTTTATTTCCTCATTTGACAGTACGGGAGAATATTACGATTATTCCAAAGATTCTGAAAATATCAGAGAAACAGATAGAAAGTGACACTTTAAAAATGATGGATATGATTGGACTTGATGAGTCTTTGTTGGATAGATATCCTAATGAACTTTCTGGTGGGCAAGGGCAGCGTATTGGAATAGCGAGAGCTTTTATTACTAATCCTGATATTATTTTAATGGATGAGCCTTTTAGTGCTTTGGATCCGATGAGTAGAGTGGCTCTGCAAGATGAACTTTTAAAATTACAAAACAGATTACATAAGACAATTGTGTTTGTAACGCATGATATGGATGAGGCAATTAAACTAGCTGATAAGATTGCAATATTTGATAATGGTGAACTTGTTCAATATGATGTACCAGAAAATATTTTGAAACATCCGGCTAATGATTTTGTGAAGACTTTTGTCGGTAAAAAAAGAATTTGGACTAGTCCAAAATATATTAAAGTATCTGATATAATGATCGATAAACCGGTTACTTGTTTTCCAAATTATACAGTATTTTATTGTTTAAATAAAATGAAAATGATGAAAGTTGATAGTTTAATGGTTATTGATGAAAATAAGAAGTTTTTGGGTGTTTTATATGCAGAGAGTTTGCCTGATAAATCTAGTTTGAAAAAAGAGGCTTCGGAATACATGCTTAAAGATATACCAACGGTTAAAAAAGAAGATTCAATTGTGGAACTAGCTAAGCTAGTTACGGAAAGTAGACTTTCTAATATTCCGGTTTTGGATGATGATAATAATTTATGTGGGCTTATTACTAGAAGTAGTTTGATTATGGCATTAAGTCAGCAGTTCTTGGAAGAGGAGGAATAATATGGAGTTTATAGATTATATTATTCAAAATCATGAACAGATTATTTCTTTATTTTTAGAACATATTGAACTTACTTTTATAGCTGTTGGTCTTTCTATTTTAATTGGGGTACCAATTGGAATTTTAATTAGTTATATTAAAAAATTAGATAAACCTATTTTGGGACTATCTTCAGTAATTCAAGCGGTTCCTTCAATGGCATTATTAGGTTTTTTAATTCCATTTGTAGGAATTGGAACAGTTCCAGCAATTATTGTGGTAATTTTATATTCATTACTACCAATTATTAAGAATACTTATACAGGAATTAATGGTATAAGTGATACGATGATTGAATCAGCTAGAGGAATTGGTCTTACTAAAAGTCAAATTTTATTTAAAATTCAAATACCGCAAACTTTACCGGTCATTATGGCAGGCATTAGAATATCAGCAGTTTCGGCTGTTGGTTTAATGACAATGTCAGCTTTTATTGGTGGTGGCGGACTAGGTTATTTGATATTTTCCGGTATTAGAACAGTTAATAATTATCAAATATTAGCTGGGGCCATTCCAGCTTGTATTTTGGCCTTGATTGTCGATTATTTCTTTGGTTTAATTGAAAAATTAGTAACACCTGTTAGCTTACAAATGAAAGAAATATCTAGAGAAGAGGTTTTAAAGAAACGCAAGAAACAGAAGATTATGTTAGTAATTATTTTGCTTTTAGTTGGACTTGTATTTTTAAGTACAATTAAGGTTAGTGATGTTAATGCTAAAACAATTACGGTAAGTGGTAAAGATTTTACTGAACAGAATATTTTATGTGAAATGACGGCTGATTACATAGAAGCTAATACGGATATTAAGGTTAATAGAAAATGTAATTTAGGAGGGGCACAAGTGGTCTTTTCCGCAATTCAAAGAGGAGATATTGATTTATATATTGACTATTTGGGTACTGATTATACGGATATTTTAAAGTATTCGCCAATTAGTGATGTGAATAAGGTCTATGAAACAGTTAAGTCTGAGTTTAATAGTAAATATAATCTTGCAGTTTTAAACCAAATGAGTTTTAATAATACTTATGCTTTGGCGGTACGTTCTGATACGGCTTCAAAATATAATTTAAAGACAATATCTGATTTGGTGCCTTATTCTAGTCAGCTTAAGATTTCACCTACACTTGAATTTGTGAATAGAGAAGATGGTTTATCTGGACTTTCTAAAGTTTATGGTTTAAATTTTGCGGATGTTATTGCAATTGATGGTAGTCCAAGATATACGGCTTTAATGAATGATAACAGTCAAGTAATTGATGCTTTTACAACTGATGGATTACTTCAGAAATTTGGACTTGTGGTTTTAGAAGATGATAAAAATTTCTTTCCACCTTATTATGCGGTTCCAGTGATTAGAAATTCAGTATTAGATGAATATCCAGAAATTGAAGAGTTAATGAACAATTTAGGTGGATATTTAACTAATGAAAGTGTTCAAGCGTTAAATTATAAGGTTGATGAACTTGGTGAAAATCCAGAGACTGTTGCTAATGAATTTTTGAAAGAAAACGATTTAATATAAGGAGGATTTATGATATCAGTAAATATTCAAAGTAGTATTTTAATTAGTGGTAATGTCAAAATTTATTTTGATCCAATCAAAATGGACAAGAAGTATGATGCGGATTATATTTTTATAACGCATAGTCATTACGATCATTTTTTTAAGGAAGATATTTTAAATATTAAAAATGATAGAACGGTGATTATTTGTCCTTATGATGTATACGATAATTGTTTAGAAATGGGGTTTAAAGAGTCTAATGTTTTTAAAGTAAAACCTTATGAGGAATATAATTTTGGAGTGATAAAGTTTAAAACGGTTCCGGCTTATAATGTTAGTAAACCTTTTCATCCAAAAGAAAATAATTGGGTAGGTTATGTAATAGAGTTTGAAGGACAAACATATTATATTGCGGGTGATACTGATGGACTCGATGAAAATTTAAGCATAAATGTTGATACGGCTTTTATTCCAATTGGTGGTACTTATACAATGGATGCATTGGAAGCTAGTGAGTTTGTGAATAAATTAAAACCAAAAGTAGTAGTACCTATTCACTATGGAATGGTAGTTGGTGATGAGAAAGATTTAAATAAGTTTATAGAAAATGTGGATAGTAGTATAAAAGTGGATGTTCTTTTGTAAAATATTAATTTTTTCATTAATTTATCATAAAAGTATGGTATATTAAATATAGATTGGAGGAATTATATGAAATGCCCTGTATGTAAAGATGTTACTTTACTTATGAGCGAGAAGAAAGGAATTGAAATTGATTATTGTCCTGAATGCCGTGGAATTTGGCTTGATAGAGGCGAACTTGAAAAGTTATTAGAAAAAGAAAATGAAGTTATACGTCATGATTATGATAATCGTGATTATGAAAAATACGATAAAGATTCAAAATATGAAAAAAATGGAAAACATACTAAGAGAAAGAAAGAATCTATTTTTGGAGAAATTTTTGATATGTTTGGAGATTAGAAATATTTGAAAAATATTTCTTTTTTCTTGACCTAGAGCAAGCTCTAGATTGTATAATTGCATAAGAAGGTGATGAAAATTGAATATAGGTGAAGTAGCTAAGGAGCTAGGTTTATCTATTGATACTTTGCGTTATTATGAGAAGATGGGATTAATTAAAAAGGTTAATAAAGTGGATGGTAAACGTAAGTATAGTGATAAAGATGTTAAAGATTTAAAGTTTATTTTATGTATGAAGTCAGCTGGTCTTTCTTTGAATGATATTAAGAAATTTTTAGAGTATTATGAACAAGGTGATATTACTTTAAATTTAAGGATTAATATGCTTGAAAACCAAAGAGAAATATTACAGAGAGAAATTAAAGAAAAGAAAGAAACTTTAGATTATTTAAATTATAAGATTGATTTATATGAAAAGAGAAAAGGTGAAAAAAAATGAAATTGATTTGTTATTATTCTTATACAGGAAATACAAGAGCATTAGCATATAAAATTAAAGAAAAATAAGGCTACGATATATGTGAAATTAAGCCGGCAACTCCTTATAGTGATGATTACGATAAGGTTGTAAATGATGCTCAGGAAGAGGTTAATATGAATTATCAACCAGAGATACAAGATTTAGGTGTTAATATATATGATTATGATACAATCATTTTAATGACACCGGTTGGTGGTATACAGTGGCTTCACCGGTTAATACATTTTTAAATAAATATGATTTGAAAGGAAAGACGATTATACCAGTAGCAACTAATGGTGGTTGGTTAGGTCATACTTTTGAAGATATCGAAAGAATAAGTGGTGCGAATGTTAAAGAAGCACTTAGTTTAAAATATAATCAAGATGTATTAACTGAAGAAGATAAATTTAATGATTTTTTGGAAAGGATTGATGATTAATTATGGTTAAGCAAACGGCTGGTAGAGATAATTTGGGTGATTTTGCACCTAAGTTTGCAGAACTTAATGACGATGTATTATTTGGTGAGGTATGGTCAAGAGAGGATAAACTTTCTTTAAGAGATCGTTCACTTGTTACAGTAGTGGCTTTAATGAGTAAGGGAATTTTAGATTCAAGTTTTCAAAGTCATTTGATTAATGCGAAGAAAAATGGAATTACTAAAGATGAGATGGCTGAGATTTTGACACATGCGGCTTTTTATGCTGGATGGCCAAATGCTTGGGCTGCATTTAGAATGGCTAAGGAGGTTTATAAAGATGAATAAAGATATATGTTAAAGTCATATATCTTTTTATATAATATTTCGCAAAATGTTTATAAAGTCAATCAACTCTGAATATTAAAGCTAGATCTATAGAATATTTCATAGAGCTTTCACTCGTATTGTAGTGTCACGCAACTTGAAACTAGTGCAAGTTTTATTTTCTTAATATTAAATTATTTTTTATAGATATGAATTAGTAAATATCAAAGAAAGTTTTTATAATTAGTAAACTTGTTAGGTTGTAATGAAATATAGTTGATCATTTGTGTTTTATTACAGCCTTATTGAAAAATAAAGATTTTATCTACAATTTTTACTTTTTTTCATTAATATTATTAAAGAAAAAAGTGACAAAGAAATAATATAAAATAGTGGCGACCATTCGATATTGGTCTATGGAGAAATCAAAGACTGCTATGAAGTAGAAAAAGCTTAGCGTAAGGTAATAACGAGCAAAATTTATTTTGGTAATTTTTTTAAATTTGATTTTTAGATAAAATTAATATAATATATCATGTAGTTGGTGAAAGAATATGGGTTATGAAAAAAAAGAATTAATCAATGCATTATTAGAATGTCAAGATTTTAATCAGGTATGCTCACAATACGATATATTATATCCTTATATTTTGGTTGATGCTATTTTAGAACAAATAAAAAATGAAACAGTATATGATGAAAAATCTTTTATACTAAAACAAATATATACTAAGTGTTGTAGTATTTGTAATATTACAGATGAGAACATTATGCTTATTTCTGATACTCACATATCAAGTACTAAATATAATCATGCCCTTTATTATTTAAATTGTGCACTACAGTTTTGTGAACAAAATCAAATAAAAGGCTTAATACATTGTGGAGATATTGGTGACGGTTTAATTACTACTTATGACAATGGACAGGTTAAGATAAAAGATTTTAAAAATCAAGATGATGCTAGGAGAGATGCAGAATATGTATTAGAAAATTATCCTACTAGTTCATCTGTAACGCAATTGTTATTAGGTGGTAATCATGATGTTTGGTATTTAGAAAAAAATGTTGATATTTTAGGAGAATTAGCCAAAGAAAAAGGAATATTGCCTTTAGGTTATAATCAAGCATTTATTACTTTTAACGGTCATAATATTTTGTTGGAACATGATATGAATTATTGTTGGATGGTTTGTGATAAAGTTCCATATAGTTTGCTTTTATCTGGACATTCTCATAAAGTTGAATTTAAAAATCAATATATTAAAATTCCTATGTTAAGTAATGAAAAACGTGGTAATAAAGTTGATGATGAAACACTTATTGCTCCCGGATTTTTTGTTATTAAACCTATTGATAATGATAATGTGATGTTTGAAAGATATTTTTTTAAAGATAATTCGTTACATAAAGTTTCTAAATCGCATGTTTATAAATTAAATGATTGTAATCATAATAAATGGATAAATTGATTATGAAATTATTGACATGAAGTTAGCTCTATATATTAAAATATATGTTGGAGGTATAAATATGAATAAAGAAGAATTTGAAAAAGTAAATGTATTTGGATTAGGTGAACCGAATAATGCTTTTGCACAATATTTTATTGGTCAAAGTTATTTGAATCCATTAACTAACCCAAAAGAAACAAGTTTATTTTTAGCAAATGTTACTTTTGAACCAGGATGTAGAAATAATTGGCATATTCATCATGCTTCTAAAGGTGGTGGACAATTATTAATATGTACAGCAGGATATGGATGGTATCAAGAGGAAGGAAAGGATGCTGTTTCTTTAGAACCTGGTAAGGTTATTACAATACCCGCAAATGTTAAGCATTGGCACGGCGCTAAAAAAGATAGCTATTTTAGTCATATTGCGATTGAAGTTCCTGGTGAAGATACTTCAAACGAGTGGTGTGAACCAGTTAGTGATGAAGAATATAATAAATTAGGTTAATGCCTAATTTTTTGATATAATTTTATTATGATATTAAATGTTAGTGGTAGAACAGATATAGTAGCTTTTTATAGCAAGTGGTTTATGAATAGATATAATGAGGGTTATGTAGATGTGCGTAATCCTTTTTATCCTAAGTTAGTTAGTAGAATATATTTTGACGATGTCGATTTGATTGTAAAAAAAAAAAAAAATCCTATTCCTATTTTAAACGATTTAGATAAGTTTAATAAACCAATTATTTTTCATGTGACTTTAACTCCTTATGGTAAAGATATTGAGCCAAATGTAATACCTAAAGGTAAAATTATAGAAGCTATAAAAAAATTATCTGTGATTGTTGGTACAGATAATGTGTATGTGAGATATGATCCTATTTTAATAAATGATAGATATGATGTGAACTTTCATATTAAATCTTTTGAGAGTTTGTGTACTAAACTTGGTGGATATATAAAACATATTATTGTGTCTTTTGTCGATGATTATAAAAATGTCAGAAATAATATGAGTGTATTAAAACTTCATAAAATTGATGAGAGCATTTATAAAAATATTGGGAAAAATTTTAGTAGGATAGCTAGAGAAAATGGAATGACAGTTCAAACGTGTTATGAGAAAAATGATTTATCAGAGTATGGGTTTATTTCTAATCCTTGTGTTTCGAAAGAACTTGCTCTTAGTTTAACTGGAAAGAAGTTTCCAAAGTGGAAAGCGCGTAACTGTGGATGTGTGGAAATGGTTGATATTGGAGTTTATAATACTTGCAAACACTTTTGTAAGTATTGTTATGCAAATTATGATGAGAAAAAGGTAATAGAAAATGTAAAAAATCACGATGATAATTCTTCTTTATTAATTGGTTATTTAGAAGATGATGATGAAATTAAAATAAGAAAAAAATAATTTACATTTTATTTACGTTTATGCATGTTTTATTATAATTTTTCAATAATATTACCTTCTTATATTTTAAAATAATTGCGTTTTTTGATTAACATTTTATTTATGTTTTAAAAAAAAATAAGATAATTTAAGATAAAAAGTAATAAAATGTAAAAATATGTAACTGTAAAATCGTTATTCGCTATTTGTGGGGTATTAAAATTGTATAGATTTTGATATTCTTTTTTTGAGGTGAGAAAATGGATACTTTAAAAATTGGCAAGTTTATTGCAAGAATGAGAAAAGAAAAAAATATGACACAAGAAGATTTGGCTAGAATTTTAGGAGTTACTAATAAAACTATATCAAGGTGGGAAAATGGAAATTACATGCCGGATTTATCTTTATTAAAACCACTTAGTGAGGTTTTAGATATTTCATTAAATGAGCTTTTAAGTGGTGAGAAGGATATTAGTGTTCAAAAGGCGAATGAAAACATATCTAATATTACTAATTATTCTAATTTGGTCATTAATAAAGTTTTAAAAAATATTTATATTACCTTAATGTTTTTGGGCTTGTTTTTAATTATTTCGGCTTTATTAGTAACTTCACCAGAAAGTAGTTGGGGATCTATTTATACGGCTATTGGATTATGTATGTTTATAATTGGATTTAATAGATATTTAAAGAAGTATAATATAATTTGGCAATGGATCTTGACTTTAGGAGTTACAGTTTTATGTTTAGGTCTTTTATTGTTTTTTGATTATTTAAATGTAATAGAAAACAAAAGTGTTCCAAGATTTAGGTTATCAGTTACTTATACTAGTGAAGATGTAATAGAATATGATGCTTTATTTTACAAGGTATTTAGAATAAATCATGATACTCCAAACGAATATTATATTGTGGATAATTCAAAAAAGTATAATGTTTCCACAGTACCAAAAAGTCCTTTTAATAGGAATGTTAGTGGTATTGATAATCTGATAAAATACAAAAATAAGTATTTAGGTAATAATAGTAATATAGGTAATTTAATTAATTCTTTACCTCTTGCAAATTATGGTTATGCTTTTGAGATTGATGGAACTAATTTAATAATAAATTATTATATGACTGATTGGTATTATAATGATAATTTATATGTTAATAAAGCATTGATATATAATAGTGTTTCTTTATTTAGTTTAATTGATAACTTAGATAATATTACTTATAATTTTAGTGGTTTATCTTATTGTGTAAATAGAAATAATATTGTGGATAATTATCCTAATTATTTTAAAATTTTAAATAATGATGAAATTAATAAAAATACTTTTAATAAGTATGTGGAAAAAATGATGAATGATGATAGTTTTATAGAAAATAATTTTTCAGAAATATTTGAAGAAAGTTAAATTTGACAATTTGTTAGAAAGTTATATAATATACCTTGTTATTTAAAGGGGGAATTATCATGAAATTAGGTAAAGTCGAAAATAAAAAGATCTTAGGAATATTTGATATAAAACAAAAAGCTGATTTAGAAAATAAAGAAATAGTAAATTTTGCAGCAGAACACTGGGCTAATGCGATTTTGAATTCTGGTAAAGATCAAATTAGTGTTCAGATGGGAAATGGTTCTATTACATTGTCCAAAAAAGAATTGGAAAAGTTTAAAAAAGCGTTTATTAGTTATATCTTAAAAATTTTTCCAGCTGGTGATAATAGTATTACACTATGGACATCTAATGGTGAATATTTTGATAGAGTTGGTGTAGATAGTTATTTGAAGGAAATTATGAAAAATTCTAATTTACCACTTACTTGTTTACCAAGTGATATATGTATGTGGATATATTCTGATAAAATTGATATTGAAGACGAATTTCAACAAGAAACTGTATACACTTCTCAATCAAAAAAGCTAAAATAAAAATGGATTGATTATAATCCATTTTTTAATATTGATTTGGATCAACCATAATTTTAACGGCATCATCAGTTCCACTAGTAAGTCTTTCATAGGCTTTTTGAGTGTCAGTTAATGGGACAATGTCATCAACAAATTTCATAACATCTATTTTTTTATTAGAAATTAAACTAATACATTTTTTGAATTCTTCTTTTGTATAAGCGATTGATCCTTTAATAGTTATTTCTTTCATAACGGCGATTATTGATGCGAATTCAATTGGTTTTTGAGAAACACCAGCTAAAACAATAGTACCACCGGCTTTAACACTCATAAGTTCACTTTCCACAGCTTTAGTGTTTCCAGAACAATCAATAACAATATCAAATCCATTTTGAGTTTTAGTCATAATGTTATTTATAAAATTTGGATCTTTAGCATCAAACCATTCATCTGCAACACCTAATTTAACTGATTTTTGTCCCCTAGCTGGATTTGTTTCACTAACAGCTACGTATTCAGCTCCTTCTAATTTAGCGAACATAGCTGATACTAGTCCAATGATTCCACCACCAACAACTAAAACTTTGTCGCCAACTCGGATATCTGCTAAATGAACGGCATGAAGACCAACGGCAGTAGGTTCAACCATGGCTCCTTCTTCATCAGTTACATTGTCTGGCAATTTTATTACCATATCTGGCCTTACAGCGATTGTACTAGTTAGACCACCTGGATTATCTAATGATAAACCAACGGCATGTGTCCATGTTTCTGCACAATATTGTGGATTTCCTGTTTCACACGCTTCACAATGTCCACATGGTGAGATTGGTAAAGCTGTAACTCTATCACCAATTTTTAAGTCATATCTATTACCTGGATTACTAACTTTCCCGGTAAATTCATGCCCCATAATTAAACCTTTAGGTTCTCCAGCGTCCCAGTAGTGAATGTCTGAACCACATATGCCAGTTTTGATAACGTTAATTATAACTTTCTCATTATCTGGTGTTGGTTCTTTCACATCAGTGATTTTAAATTTTTTTATATCTTCGATTATTGCTGCTTTCATATTTTACCTCCATTATAATTATAGCATTTTTAAATAATAAGAAAAAAAAAAATTTTAATTTTAAATAAAACTTTACTTTATGTATACTAAAAACAGTATACATTTTAGCATACTGTTTAATATGTTTATAATATTCTAGTGATTGATACTGAGCCTGAATATAAATCATTTGGTACTAATCGTATATCAATGTCTGATGTATTAATAAAACGGTAACTAGCTCCTGGTAAAGCTTCAAAGATAGCATTACCACTTACAGTCCCAGTGTCGCAGCAAGTTAGTTTGTTGTGAGTAGATGAGTGAGCAATTAAAACATCATTTGGCCAGAATTGATGGAATTCAATACCAATTGTCTTTGGCTCACAATTTGAATTTTGATTGTCATTGTGTCTTACATTGATCCACCAATGGACTATATAAATACCTTCTTCTGGTATTGAAAAGTCACCAGTATTTGGATCATAAGTAATTTTGTTAGAAATGTTTGTTGTTTGGAACATTACTGGTTGACCAACAGAAATAGTAGAATCTGTTTCATCATGAACCATGGCATAACTATTGAAGTTTTCTGCTGGAGTTCCGGCTGGGCCTGTTGCACCGGTCGCACCAGTGGCACCAGTAGCACCCGTTGGACCTTGAGGACCAGTGGCACCTGTAGGGCCTTGAAGGCCAGTAGCACCAGTAGCACCTCTAGGACCGGTAGGGCCTGTTGGTCCAGTAGGACCTTGTTTACCTTTCTTACATATGCAATCTATGACTTTACACAAGCATTCATCTTTGTCTAGTCTGTCATAGCATTTGTTTAATTCTTCATTTAATTGTTCATAATTATTTTCGTTCACCTTTTTTCCTCCTTCCATTTTATAATATGAAGGAAGATAAAAATGAGCTGAGCTTATATCTAAAAACTTGAAATTTATATATAGAGATGGTGTGATTTACTATGTTTATAATTTCATGGTATACTATAATGATGAAAAGGTTTAAATTTGGTAGGTGATTGTTATGGAACAATTAAACAGATTTATAAAAGCTCAAGAGAATACTTATTTAGTAGCGCTAAAAGAAATAAAAAATGGAAGAAAACAATCTCATTGGATGTGGTATATTTTTCCTCAAATTAAAGGTCTTGGGATGAGTGAAACTTCAAGATATTATGGAATTGATGGTGAAGAGGAAGCAAAAGCATATTTAGATAATGAAATATTAGAATCTAGATTAAGAGAGATAACTTCTGAATTATTAAAACTTAATATAGATAATCCTGTGGATATTTTTGGGACTATTGATGCTATGAAATTGAAATCTAGTATGACTTTATTTGATTATGTTTCTGATTATAAAATATTTAGTCAGGTTTTAAATAAATATTATAATGGTGAGATAGATGAAAAAACTATTTTACTTTGTGAGAAAAGAAAAAAATTAGTTTATAAAAAATAACAAAATTTTTATTAAGTGTTTTTTATAATGTTTGTGGGAGGAAGTGAAGTTTATGTTTGATTTAGTATCTAAATTTGACCCTAGTGGTGATCAACCAGAGGCAATAGATGAACTTGTTAAAGGGGTAGAGGAAGGTAAAAAATTCCAAGTATTATTGGGGGCAACGGGTACTGGTAAGACTTTTACGATAGCTAATGTTATTCAAAAAACGCAAAAACCAACACTTGTTTTAGCTCATAATAAGACACTAGCGGGACAGTTATATGGAGAACTTAAAGAATTATTCCCAAATAATCACGTGTGCTATTTTGTCTCATATTATGATTATTATCAGCCAGAAGCATATGTTGCTAAAACTGATACTTATATAGAAAAGGATGCTTCTATTAATGATGAAATAGATGAACTTCGGCATTATGCGACAGCTTCTTTACTTGCTCATAAAGATGTTATTGTGGTGGCGTCTGTTTCTTGTATATATGGTATTGGAGAAATTGAAGATTATAAGAATAAAGTTTTGTTTTTAAGTGTTGGCGAAACTGTTGATCGCGATAAGGTAATTGAAAAATTAATTGAAATGCTTTATGAGAGAAATAATATTGATTTAAAACGTGGAACTTTTAGAGTTCATGGCGATGTACTTGAAGTGGTACCAATAGGTCAGCACTCACACGGAATTAGAGTTGAATTTTTTGGTGATGAAATAGATAGAATTAGTGAGTTTGATTTAGTTACAGGTGCTTTAATTAATGATAAAAAAACTTATACACTATTTCCCGCAAGTCACTTCGTAACAAATGAAGATAAATTAAAAATTGCAATTCAAAATATTAAAAATGAATTAGAAGAGCAACTTGAAAAATTTCAAAGTGAAAATAAATTACTTGAGTATCAAAGATTAAAAGAAAGAACTAATTATGATATTGAAATGCTTTCAGAAACAGGTTCTTGCCGAGGTGTTGAAAATTATTCTGCACCTTTGGCTCTTCGTAAGCCTGGTGAGATGCCAACGACATTAATTGATTTCTTTGGCGAAGATTTTTTACTAGTTGTCGATGAATCTCATGTTACTCTTCCGCAAGTTAGAGCAATGTATAATGGTGATAGGATGCGTAAGCAAGCGTTAGTTGATTATGGATTTAGACTTCCTAGCGCTTTAGATAATAGGCCTTTAAAATTCGAAGAGTTTGAAGGTAAAATCAAACAAGCAATATTTGTTTCGGCAACTCCTGGAGATTATGAGATGGAGAAAGTTCATAATAAAGTTACTGAACAAATTATTAGACCAACAGGTTTATTAGATCCGAAAATTG
>CALVRK010000002.1 GCA_944358565.1 uncultured Bacilli bacterium | reverse complement strand
GTATATGAATGCTTTCCATCATTCGGTGTAACGGTATTGTTTACTTGAGTTCCTGTAACTGTTACATCATATGTAACACTACTGCCAGGTGTAGTTAAATTAGCGTTAAATGTAGCACTTAAACTATTCTCACCAACATTTGCACCGACATTTTCAGCATCTAATGTTGTATTATTAACGGCAATATCTTCAATGTGAACATCCCAACTTGAACTAATCTCTGCACTACCATTGATTGTTAATTGTTGTGCAAATGCGGCATATCCTATAGCCATAATTAAAACAACTGCTAGTAAAACCATTATTACTGAGGTTTTATGCATATCTTCCATATATCTATCTCCTATCTTGATATTTACTATATCATAATTAGAAATTCTTTTCAACAGCTTTACATTGTTTTTGGAATATGAATTCCTAATAATTCTAGGAGTGTTTTTAAAACAACATTATTATAAGTTAATATAATATCATAATCGTTTTTGATTTGTCCTTCTAAGTCAGCCATATGATTTGCTTGATAGAAATTGTTGGCAATAACGGCTAAATCATACAAGTAACTAGCAATAATATGCGGTCTTCTTTCTTTGGCAGCTTCATCAATTATAGAACTTACTTCTAGCAATTTTAAGCGTAAATTTCTATCTATATCATTATAAATATTTTCAGATAACTTACCATCATTTGATGTTAATAATTTATTAATTCTTAAATATGTGTACAAAATATATGGACCAGTTTTACCATTAACTTCACTAAATTTTTTAATATCGAAAATATAGTTTCTAGTTAAATCATTTTGTAAATCAGCAAATTTTAAAATTGAAACAACAATTTTATCTAAATCTTCTCTATCCATATTTTGATTTTCTTGACGTAAATTGACAAATTCTTGTTTTACTTCTTTAATTAAATCTTCAAGTTTTAAAGCACCACCGGTTCTAGTTTTAAATGGTTTATTATCTTTTCCATTAACAGTTCCGTTACCATAATGAACTAATTTACCATCATAAATATGTGTTTTTTTAGCAGCCCTAAATACTTGTGTGAAATACATACTTTGACGAGCATCGACAACATAAATAATTTCATCAGGATTAAAATCTTTCTTCCTTTGCCAAATAGTTCCTAAATCTGACGTAGCATATAAATAAGCGCCATCGCTTTTTTGAATCAAACAAGGTGGAATATCAACTTTATCTGTTTCTTCTTTAACATCAATAATTTTGGCCCCATTATCAATCCTAACGCAAGGCTGTTTATCTAGATAATTCATCATTTCAGGAAACTGTTTATAAGCATCACTTTCGCCATACCAATAATCAAAATGAACATCTAGATAATCATAAATTCTTTTAATATCATTTACTGAAAGATCATATATTTTTTTCCATAATATATGATAATTTGGATCGCCTTCCTGCAATTTTTTGGTTATTTCAGCACACTCTTTACGAACTTCTTCATTTTCTTTACATAAAGCACTCATCTTAGGATAAGTAACATTCAAGTAATTTAAATCAAATTCGATATCTTCATATTTAGTATTTGGAAAGTCATGGAGAATTCCATAAATAACTTGTCCCATTTGGGCACCAATATCACCTAAATGGACATCACCAATTGTTTTATTTCCTTTAAATTTTAAAATATTGTTAATAGCTTGTCCGATTATTGCAGTTCTTAAATGACCAACATGTAGTGGTTTGGCAACATTTGGTCCACCATAATCGATAACTATAGTTTCATTTTCTTTAGTAGCGCCTAATTTATCTTTTTGCATTAATTCAGTTAATGATTCATTAATTAATTTATCGCTGACAATAAGATTGATAAAGCCCGGTTTAGCTACACTTACTTCTTTGAAATAATCATTAAAATTTTCACTTGCTTTTAATTTATTTACTACTTCTTCAGCAATCATAAAAGGAGCTTTATGATAAAGTTTTGCTAATTTAAAAGCATCATCACATTGAAAGTCAACACCATCAACATTTGATTTAATAACTTTTGTTTCATAAACATAGTTTAATAAATTTAAAGTTTCGTTTAAAATATTTTCCAATTTAGTATTCATATTGTTCCCTCCTTATAATATAAAAATCCCTATAAAATAAGGACGAGTTTACCCCGCGGTGCCACCTTACTTCATAGAGATTCTATGCGACTTTAATCTTTAATGCAGATTATACAAACAGCTTATTCAAGGAACGCGTTCATAAGGATATATTACTAGGCTTCCACTAATCCCAGTTCACTATAAATATATTTAACTTATTACTATTTTCCCTGTTGCCTTGCATTTAATTATATATAATTATAGTTTGTTTGTCAAACTGTTGTATCAAGATACTAAAGATAGTATTTTATTATATTCTAGACATTTTTCTTCTAGTAATTTAAAATCATGTAACGCTTTGCTATACGATAATTCAATGTTTCGTTCATATATTTATAATATGATTTTTAAGCTCTACCATATATTTTTTATTACGATTTAACCAAAGTATCTGCTTTTTTAAAAGTTTTGTATACATTTCTTCGTCTTTTGTTGAAACCGTCTTATCTAGATCTAATTTTATTATGTTTTCTTCTGTTACAGGTAACATATTATTAAAATTAATAGCGCCTAACTTCCCATTATCTATTTTTAAAAAATCCAATTTAATTTTAAGTGTTTAGGTTTAGAATATAAAACACAAAATATAAAACTAGAGATTTGTCCTCTAATTCTTTTTTTAGTTCCTGTTATATGACCGAAGTCGCCGCTTTTTTTTGCTACAAAATACAACTTTCTTATATATCTTGTAACACATAATTACTTATGTACCGATAATATAGCAAAAATTTAAATGATGTCAAAACCATGTGCACTATTTCATAAGCTATTATGATTATTATCAGCCTGACATATACGCAGCCAACATTAAAAGAAAAGTCCATGGACTTTTCCCTTATTAAAAGAATACAGACCCTAATAAAATAGCAAGTAAAATATATAGTACTAAAATAATTAAATAACTATTATTGTTACATGGTCTTTCACAAGGTCTTTCACAAGAATTATTGCAAGACATAATTACTCCTTTCTAGGGCTTATAGATAAGCTCCAAGTATGATTATTAAAAGAATAAATAATACTAATACGATTGCTGCTGAACTTGTTCCGGTATTACACATATAAATCATCCTCCTTTTTACCTTTCACATTATTTTATGGAAAAATTTGGTTTGTGTGATTACTTATGGGTAAAAATAAATAAAATTATTGAAATTTAAAGGAATATCTGATATTATTTAATATGTATGAAAGCATACATGTGAAAGGAAGAGTTGACGTGAATAAGAAAAAAATATTTGTCTTAGTTTTAGTTATGACATTAATGCTTACTGGTTGTGGTAAAATAGCAACTTTAGAAAATGGCGAAGAAGTTGTAGCAAAATTAGATGGTAAAACAATTACTGCAGAAGATTTATATTCTGAGCTTAAAAAACAAGGCGGTGCAGTTACTCTAACTAATATGATCGATAATTTTATTGTTGGTAAAGAGATTAAAACAGATGATGATGCTAAATCTTATGCTGATTCACAATTAAGTTCATACAAACAATCTTATCAAAGTTATGGTCAAGATTTTGGTGCAGCTTTAAAATCAGCCGGATATTCTGGTGAAGATGAGTTTAAAGAAGAATTGATTTTAGAGTATAAGAAGAATATTGTTACTGAAAATTACGTTAAAGATGAAGTAATATCTGATAAAGATATTCAAAAATATTACGATGATAATATTTATGGCGATATCGAAGCTAGACATATTTTAATTAGTCCAAATACTGATGATGATATGAGTGAAGATGAAAAAGAAAAGGCAGAAGAAAAAGCTAAAAAAGAAGCGGAAGATATTATTAAAAAGCTTGATAAAGGTGAAGATTTTGCCAAACTTGCTAAAGAGTATTCTGACGATGAAGGGACTGCTAAAGACGGTGGAAAACTTACAGTAACTTATGGCGCTGTTGTCGATGAGTTCTGGGATGCTACCAACAAATTAAAAGATGGTAAATACACTAAAGAACCTGTTAAATCAGAATATGGTTATCATGTTATTTACCGTATTAGTCAAAAAGAAAAACCAAAATTAGAAGATGTTAAAGATGAAGTTATCGATAAATTAGTTGAAGAAAAAATGAATGAAGATTCAACTTTACAAACTAAAGCACTAGTTGCTTTAAGAAAAAAATATAATTTAGATATAACTGATGATGGACTAAAAGAATCTTATGATAATTCTGTTAATACTGCACTAAGTAGTAACGCAAATAAAAACAGTTCAAATTAATGAGCTGTTTTTTTCTATGAAATTATTTATCTCTTCAGAAGTAAAACCTTTGGAATATAGTTTTTGTTTTAATTTACTATATAAAGCATAACCTTCATATTTGGTTTTTAATTTATTATATATTTTTTCCATTTCTTTCTCTAATTTACTATTATCAAGTTTAATATTTTCCAAATGATTAGCTATATCTTCCCTACTATAACCAAGATTTGACAAGTATAGTGAGGTTTTTTGTTTAAAAATATAAGTTGTGTCTTTGGTATTACTTTTGATTTTTTTACTAATTATTTTATCTAATTTACTATCGATTAAATCTTGGGTGAAATTAGATAAGGCTTTTTCAATATATGTACTATCAATTTCGTGGTCTTCTAATTCCTTTCTTATTTTATATGGTCCTTCTAAAGTTAAGTTTATTTTGTCATTAGTATAGCTTTCGGCAAAGACTTCATCATTTATAAGTCCTATTTCTTTTAAAGTATTTACTATTTTATCAGTGTCGGTTTGAGAAACCTCATTTTTATTTAAAGTTTTTCTTATTTCGTGTTCACTACGAATTTTACGGTTGATCATTTTTAAAACTTTATTATAGTTTTCATAATATTTAGTATCTTCTTTTATTTTATTTAACTCTTTTTGATTTATTTTTTTATCGTATAAAAGATTATGATTTATAATTACATGATCACTAGTTGTTATCACTTCATTATTATCTAAAATTATCTTATATTTAGTTCCAACTTTTTTGATGTTTTTAATTTTCATTTTCTCACCTTTTCTTTGATGTATTCAATATATCACAAACAATTGTTCTTGTAAAGAAAAAAAGAAGTATTCTTCTTTCATTTAATTAAAATATTTTTAGTATCACTTACTCTTAAAGCCATAACAGTATTTTTAATTTTATAAGCTCGCATATTATCACCAAAATTTTTTAATAGTAATTTTACTTTTTCACCTTTGACAAAACCAATATCCATAAGTCTCCTTTTAATATTTGTATCAGTGTTTACCGATACAATAGTACTTTCTTCATTAATTTTTAATTCATTTAAACTTCTCATATTATATCATATGCTTATAACTAAAATGTGTTTGCATAATTAATATAATTTAAACACATAATAAATTTGAAAGGAAATGGTGATAATGAATATAAGTATTAAAAATCATATTATGAATAATTTTAAAGGAGCATCTATAGATGATATTAAAGAGTCAATTGTTTCATCTTTTAATGATAAAGATGAAATTACTTTACCGGGATTAGGAGTGTTTTTTAAAATAGTATGGAATAAATGTTCAGATGATGAAAAAAATAGAATTTTAGATATTTTAAAGAATAGCCTTAGTTAGCTATTCTTTTAGTTTTGAGTTAAAAATTCTGGCTTAGAAAATTCGTTACCTTTAAAAGTTACTTGATATGTAGATCCAGCTAAAGTTTGATTATCTCTTGTTATTCCAGCTTGGAATGTGAAATTCGCATCAGTAAAATTAAAGCTATTTGGATTGATAGTAGTTGAGCTTAAAACTTGATTAAGTGTTGGATCAGTTATTTTAGAAGATTCTAATGCTTCTTTTAAATCGTATACTTTTGTAGAATCATTAGCAAACACTAAAACATTAGTTTCGTTATTATTATCTAATATAAATAACTTATCGTCAAAAATACCAAACTTAATATTTGTAACATTATTAACTACCGTAGTTGCACGTCTATCATTAACATATATACCCGCTTTGTTACCATCTTGATCAGTATAAATAACTGAAACATTCATAGTCTTTCCACCAAGTGAAAGTCCATTTACGTTATAACGACTATAACCATTTTTACATCTAGGTCCAGTCAAAGCGTTATACTCATCTAATGTAAGATTAAAAGTACACTCCTGTGATATATTTGGAAATGGATTGACATCAACTTTCGGTGCGTTATTAGTAGATGAACTATGATTTTCTTTCTTTTTATTACTATTTAAAACAAAAAGTGTTAAAGCGACAATTAATCCTATAACTAAAAGCATTAAGACATATACTAAAATTATTTTACTTTTTTCCCCTTTCATCTTTTATTCACCTCTCTATTATTAGAATAACATATTTTAATAGAAAAATAAATATAATCAATTTAACTTTATTACGTTATTCGCAACTATTTGATATTGATCATATCTTTTTTCAACTTTGCCGGTTATTTTTAAAATATCACCTGAAGTAATTGCCGGCATTATTTGATAAACTCTTGGAAAAACGACAATATCAACTTGCGATAATTCATCGCTGCCCGTAATAAACATCATTTTATCTTTATTTTTAGTATCTATTTCTTTAGTTTTATCAACATAGACAATAGCTTCAACCATCCTATCAAAGAAACTACTTAACTCCTTTAATTCGATAGCTTTAGGATTTTGTTTTTTATATTCAGTGATTGGATGATTACTTAAATAAAAGCCAAATACTTCAAGTTCTTTTTGCATCAATTCTTTTTTAGATAATTCTTTAAATTGTTCAAGCTCTGGCTTAAATGTGTCATCGGACACGTAAGAACCTATTTCACTATAATTTATAATAATATCGAGATTTTGAATTAAAGTATTTTTATTAAAGCCAAAAGAATCAAAAGCTCCAGCATAAATTAAATTTTCTAAAGTTTTAGAATTTACTGGTCCGCCATAACAACGAGCAGTAAAGTCAAAGATATCATGAAATTTTCCTTTTTCTCTTTCTTTCAATATGGCTCTAGCGGCATTCACACCAACATTTTTAATGTTAGTTAAAGGAAAAATAATACTGCTATTTATAGTTTCATAGGTATCCATACTTAGGTTAATATCTGGTTTACGAATAGAAATGTTATTTTTTGCACATTCATAAATATATTCTTTCGTTTTGATTTCACTATTAATCGCACTAGATAATAAATGTTTCATAAATAATTTAGGATAATGAGCCTTAAGATAAGCCATACGGTAAGATATCATGGCATAAGCGACAGAATGTGAACGATTAAAACCATAGTCAGCAAATTTAAAAATCATATTATAAACTTTTATAGCTAAATCCTTGTCATAACCTTTTTGTGTGCTACCTTTAATAAATCTATCTTTTTCTTTTAAAAGAATGCTTTCACTTTTTTTACTCATAGCTCTTCTTAGTAAATCAGCTTCAGCTAAAGTATAACCGGCCATAATGCTCGCTATTTGCATAATCTGCTCTTGATAGACAATTATTCCGTAAGTTGGTTTTAAAATTGGCTCTAGATCTTCATGGAAATAGTCAATCTTTTCTAAGCCTTTTTTTCTTCTAATATATGAATCGATGTTTTTCATCGGTCCTGGACGGAAAAGAGCAAGTGCGGAAACGATATCTTCAAAAGTAGTTGGTTTAAATTTTTGCAAGAATTTTTTCATACCTTCTGATTCAAACTGGAAAATACCAACGGTATTGACAGTAGTAAAAATATTTAAAGCTTTAGTGTCATCTTCAGGAATAGTATCAAACTCTAAATCCGATATTTCTTTTAAAATATTAGTAATTAATGTTAGGTTTTTTAAACCTAAGAAATCCATTTTTAATAAGCCTAATTCTTCTAGATGATCTTTATCATATTCAGTTGCATAAAATTCATCATGAGTTTTATCTAAAGGAATGTAATCATCGAGGTCATATTTAGACATGACAATTCCAGCAGCGTGCAAAGAAGTATGTCTTTTTAAACCTTCAAATTTGGAAGCGATTTTATAAACTGGTTTGAATTCTGGATTCATCTCTAAATATCTTTTTATTTTTGGATTTTGATAGTTTTGTTTTAAAGAAAGTTTAGAATCCAAAAGTTTACTTAAGTTATCGACTTTTTTTTGGTCAATATCTAAGGTGCGGCAAATATCTTTGACAGCTTGTTTAGCCGCTAAGGTACCAAAAGTAATGATTAAAGCAACTCTTTTTATACCATATTTATGCATACAGTATTCGATAACTTCTTCTCTTCTTGTATCTTCAAAATCGACATCAATATCGGGCATAGTTATTCTTTCGGGATTCAAAAATCTTTCAAAAAGTAAATTATATTTTAAAGGATCAATAGTTGTAATGTTTAGGCAGTAAGCAACTAAAGAGCCAGCCGCGCTTCCCCTACCTGGTCCAACTAAGATTCCATGGTTTTTCGCAAATTTGATGTAATCGGCAACGATTAAAAAGTAATCACAAAATCCCATTTTATTTATAATTTCTAATTCATGCTTTAGTCTAACTGCATATTTTTTGGGTGCAGACGCACCAAATATATTTTTCATCCCTTCAATGCAGGCTTTTTTTAATTCTTCATAGGCATCTTTATTTTTATCAAATATTGGAAGTAGATCTTGATGAGTTTTAATTTGAACATCACATAAACTTACTAAAAGCTCATTATTTTTAGATGTTTCTAAAGGAAATAAACTAACATTAGTAAAATTTTCATCTATTTCATTAATTTTTTTTCCGTCTTTAATAGCTTTAAGATATTTTAAATACTTTTCATCTTCTTTATTTATACATAAAATTTCATTCATATATAAAGAATTAGTAGCTTTAATTTTGGTTTTTTGTTCATCATTTTTATAAGTAATAAAAATATATTTATATAATTTTTTTAATTCATTATAAACATTTCGGCTTTCATAAGGAACTAGACAAATTAAATCAGATGCATATTTTGATAAATCAGTTGTAGTTAACCTTTTTTCTGATTTAAGGGTTGTTAGTTTCATGAGGTTTTTATAACCTTCATAATTCATCGCATAAAAGATTATTTTTTCTGGCAAGGATATTTCTAAACCAATAATTGGTTTAATACCGTTTTTGGTGCAGGCACTATAAAACTCTATGACACCATACATGTTATCGTCGGTAATAGTTAAAGCTTTGATATTGTTTTCTTTAGCTACTTTAACTAAATTATCAATATTAATCATGCTTTTTAAAAGTGAATTACATGTTTTTATATTAAGTGGTGCGTACATAATATCCCTCCTCTTTTATTTTACTATATTTTTGATGATTATTACAAAAATTGATTACAAATTTGTTTTATTTTTGAGTTTAACCTTATTTTTCATACGTTTTGGTCTTATTTTTATTTACAAAATATCAGATAAACTGTTATAATTAATTTATAAAATTTGAAAGGACTGTTATGAATGAACCACGAATTAATACAAGTGTTTTCGGCAGATTATATTTTAGATAATTTAGGAATTACTTTTATTTATAAGCCTAAACGCGGAGTTATTAAAGAAGGTAAAGGGGTTAGAGAATATTATGAGGTTGAATGCGCCGACATTGGTTTTAGAACTGAGGATTATACATTTGTATCTTTGATGGAAAATGTTGGTGAAGAATTTGAATTTGTAAATGAGTTTGATGGAAATAAGTTTGCAGTAGATTTTAAATATATTTCTGAACTATGTGAAGAATATGGTGATTATAAGCCTATAGAATTTTTAAAAATGTTTGAAAAAAAAGTTGGCAAGTGTTATTTATGGAACTTTAAGAAAAATGAATTTGAAGAGATAAAAGATAAACAGTTTTTAAAAGCAAATAAGAAAAAGAAGAAAAAAACAGAGATCAATTTAAATATCTTAAAAATGTATGATCAGATTAGAGAAACAATAATTTCCCAAGATGAACAAGTTAAACAAATTCTTGCATCAGTTTATAAAAATCAGAAAATTATTAACTCTTCATTAGATGATAGAACAATAGCAAAATTAAAAGAAAATATAATTGTATATGGACCAACAGGTACTGGTAAAACAGAAATATTAACGCAAATAGCTAAGCTTTGTGATGTGCCAATTGTCATTGAGGATGCGACTTCATTTTCAGAAACAGGGTATGTTGGAAGAGATGTGTCAGAAATGCTTGGTGATCTTTACTCTCTCGCTGGTAATGATGTCCATTTAGCAGAAAAAGGTATTCTAGTTATCGATGAGTTTGATAAGCTTGGTGAAGGCGGTGCGGATGGTGCGACAGAAGGCCCTTCTAGAAATGGAGTTCAAAGATCACTTTTAAAATTACTTGATGGCGGAACAATTACCTTTAGAGAAGATAATTATGATGGTAATTTAATTGACTTTAATACATCTAAGTTAACAGTTGTTGCTTTAGGCGCTTTTAGTGGAATAAAGAAGAATGATGATTATTCAGATGTTTCAATAAAAGATTTTATTGATCAAGGAATTATGCGTGAAGTTATGGGAAGATTTTCTAAATTAGTGCCAATGAACCATTTTTCCAAGAATGATTATAGAAGAATTTTACTTGAATCTAAATTGAGTCCAATTAATACTTATCAAAAATTATTTGAGGAGTTAGGAATTAAATTTTCTTATGATGATGAATTAATCAATTATATAGTTGCTGAAGCGGAAGCATTAGAGTGCGGAGCCAGAAGCTTAAAAACAGTATTTGATGGGATTATAAGTGACGAATTATTTGATGTATTTTCTGGAGATAAGAAAGAAGTGCATTTAAAAGTTCCAAAAGATCAAAGTAAATCATATGTTGCAAGAAAAAAAGCTTCAGAAAACAGAAAAAAGGTTGGATTTCATTAATATTTTCATATATTTACTTATATGTATTTGACTTATCACAGATATTGTGATAAAGTTATATAGCGAAGAAAAAACTTAAGGAGGGATAATCATGGCAAAAAAAATAACAGATACGAAACCTTTATTTGGTAATCGTCGTTCACACGCTTTAAATGCGACTAGACATGCATTTAAACCAAATTTACAAACAGTAACTATTAATGGTAAAAAATATAGAGTAACTGCTCGTGAGTTAAAAACTATTAAAAAAATGTTAGCTGCATAAGTCCATGATTATGGACTTTTTTTCATATATTAATATGCAAAAAGAAAGCTTCGAGAGAAAGAAAGCTTTCTTATTTTATTATAAAGGATATCCCAGTACGTTCGTTTTTAGCGGTTACTTCATACCCTAGTAGGGATAGGGTTTGCTTAACAATAGATAACCCCAATCCGAACTGACCGTTGATACCTTTTTTGTAAGGAGTAAACATGTCGTCTAAAATGTTTTTATCGATATTTGGTCCATCATTATAGAAAGTAATACGTCTATTTTTTACCGTTATTTTTACTTCTTTTTTTGCATATCTTATAAAATTACTTAAGATATTATCAATAATAGCTTCCCACATTTCTGTAGTTCCTTTAAAATCCGTTTTTTTATCTAAAATATCGATTTGCCATTTAATATCTGGCCTAGCCACTTTAAACTTAGATACGGAAGTTTCAAGTAAATCAACTATATTAGTCTGTCCACTTTTATAATTTTCCATATCTTTAAAATACGTTAATTTATTTAAATATAGTAAGGAGTGTACTTTAATTTCTAATTTTTTAATTTCTTGTTTTATAATTTTTAGTCCATCTTTTTCATCTTCAACACCATCTTCAATAGCTTCAATATATGATTTTATAACGGTGAGAGGGGTTTTAAAATCATGAGAAATATTTTGATACATTTTGTTTTTATATTCTTCTTGTTTATGTAGGGTAAGCTTCATTTCATCGATGGCTTTAGATAGGACTTTTAATTCATCATCTACTTTATAATTATATTTGTCGACGTAGTTATCATTATCTAGATTATCTACTTTTTCTTTTAGATGACGAATTTTTTGGGCGAGGGACTGACTCCACCAAGCTACTATAGCAAGCATTAGTAACAAAGTGATCAAGAGAACTGGGAATAAAGCTTCTAAAATATCAGCCCGCATTTGACGAATATAGTTATCACTAGTTATTGCGATTTTATAACCAAAGACGTCATTAAGTGTATTATAGTAGTAAGTTTTATTCTGGTAAGTGAATTTACCATATTTCCCGTTTATGTTTTCTAAAATTTGATTAGCTTTAAGATCTATTATTTCACCTAAGTTACTAGAAACTGTAATATCATCATCTTTTTCATAAATATACGCTACACTACTATCTATTTCAGTGGCAATCGAGTCATCACTTATGATATCTAGTGGAGTTTGCAAGTAAAGATAGATGTTCTTTTCATAAAACGGTATTAAGACTTTTGGGAGTATAATCGCAAAACTTATATATATGAGAGCAAACATGACTAAAACGATAGTTAAAATTTGACGGTATAAATTATGTCTTAAATTCATGATAATCTATACCCGTATCCATAAATGGTGTTTAATCTTAGTTTAGGCATTTTCTTTCTTAATCTTCTGACTAAGTCGTCTACTACCCTATCACTACCGAAATAGTTTTCACCCCAAACAGTCTCCAATATATGGCTTCTTGAAAATGATTTATTTTTATTTTGGACTAGCATTAATAGTAGGTCAAATTCCAAAGTAGTGAGAGAAAGTTCTTTAGATTCATCTTTAACTAGTCTTTTATCAACATCAATTTCATAAGTATCATACATTATCTTTTGGGTTTGCCCCATATAAGTTCTTTTTATAATATTATTAACTCTTAACACTAGTTCTTTTGGTGAATATGGCTTAGTTACGTAATCATCACTTCCTAACTCTAAGCCTATAATTTTATCTAAGTCTTGATCTCTAGCAGATGTAAATATTACTGGAACATCTTTACTTTCTCTTATTTTTTTTATAATGTCATAGCCACTTACTTCGTCGCCTAACATTATATCTAATATCCATAAATCGGTTTTATCACCTACGTGATTTAAAGCATCTGTTCCATTATAATATTGAACTACCTCATAACCTGCTCTTTCTAAATAAGACTTGATCAGATCATTTAAATTTTTTTCATCTTCAACTAAACAAATTTTATACATTATTATCGCCTCATTTATAGTATAACACTATTTTTTAATATCATCTATCACAACCTTTCTAAGAGCTTTTCATCTTTGCTCTGTAATAATCATACTAAATTATTATGGTAAAATTTTGATAGAAATATGGGAAATTGTGGTAAAGAAAAAAGCCAGCATAAACACTAGCTTATTAATCTTTCTTAAAAACATACATATAGCACTTAAAAAGTTAACACGGAAGTGCCAAACTTTCAAAAATTTATTTTGATGATTTTAAAACATATTTCCCATTTTTAAATGTAAAATAATATATTTTAGTAGTAGCTTTATCTAACATTTCATCTATTGTATCATCAGAATAATCGCCAATCTCTTTCCCGTCCATGTCATACACTTTATTATTTTCTACATATGCCTGCATAATAGACATTTCTACATTTTGATTTTCGTCATAAGTATACCCATATAACTTATAATGATAATTTTCATTTTTCTTGTTTTTGTCAACAACTTGCTTATATAAATCTTCAACTGTATCAATTTCAACCTTTTCATTTTTTTTACTTCCAAATAATAAAATTAAAACTATTATTAAAATTATTATAAGTGTCAAAACAAAGAATAAAACTATTTTACTTGTTTTTTTCATAGCAATTCCAACTTTCTTTAATTAATAACTTATTATCAAAAATCTATGATAATACATAAGGATCATCTTGTGTACCATTTCCAGAATAGCTAATTGACGAAGTGGTTATATTAATAACTGGTTTTACACCTACAGAAGAAATACTAGATTGATAATTACCTAGAGCGCCACTTATGCCTATATGAATAATTGTCATATATGCAGATGAACCTATACCAGCAGGTGTCATAGTCCAATAACCATTACCAGTATACAAATAATTAAGCGTATTTGAAACACCCGCAGTTAAACCGGATCTTAATGCTTCATCTAAACTAATTAGACCTATCGGATAAGTCAAATCACCATTACCATATGTCGTATTTACACTAAAACTATCAATATTTTCACAGCTATATGTCGCACCATACGTAGATAAACTTCTTATTTTTCCAATAGAATAACTTGTTGGATTTAATCCATAGGCATAATTATTATAATTATCTGGCTCTGTTAAGTTAGGATAAACAACACGTGAATTACAGAAAACAGCACTTTTAGATAATTTATTACGCTGCGCTGTAGTAAAGTTATCAACATACCAATCATCTAAATACGTTTTTATACTACTATCTGTAACATTACTTCTCGCTGCAGTTTTATTTTGACTTCCATATGCCAAAACTTGAGACAAAGCAGTAGTTTCAGATTTATATTCCTTAATTAAAGCCAATCTTTGACAAGTGCCTGTTTTAGAAGTGCTAAAACAAGTATATTTTCCAACTCTACTAGAATTATATTTACCAGAAGTAATTGTCCCAGCTAATTTATAAGACCGGCCCGACAAGGTATAGCTTGTCCCATAATAATACGTTGTATCAGGTTGAATATCACTTTTTTCCCATAAAAATGTATCTCTTGGTTTCGTTGCTCCAAAATCATCCGGATTTCCATACATATATCCCGCATATGTGTTATCGGCATAATACGAATTAAATCTTGATGTTCCGACTTGTCTATTATCACTCTTTTCACCATTACTATGTGCTGAAGTACCATCATAGATCATTCGAACACTACCGTCACCATTTACCCTAATAACTCGCCATATCTTATTGGCAAATTTAACATAATTATTACTGATAGAACCGCGATAATAAAACGAATCACCTTGATCATCTACATCAGAAAACATTCCCACATCTGCAGTATTGTATGATATTGGAGCAATATTATACTTATAAACTGTATATGTATAAGTTTTTTGACCAGATGCCGCAGTTGTTGTTTTCATATTAACAATTTTATAAATTGTACCAGAACTTGTCCAGCCTGATATTGTAGAATTTATATCAAAATTAGCAGTAACATAATAATTACTAGATTTAAAATCAATGCTTTCCGTATCTCGCAATTGCCAGTTAGATAAAGTATACATACCTTTCGATGAATCAAATGTATAACCGGTTCCAACATATATCTCTGATCTACTACTAGTTACAGTAGTAGTAGATGCTGAATGCACTTCTTTATATACCACACTTGGACTAGCTTTTGTAACATCAGTTGTACCTTTTCCTTTAATAATTGATTTGGCTGTATTGATATTAGACTCTTTAGCCTCAGTTGCAATTAAACAATCACCAAAATCATCAATACCATTACCTTTACAGAAATCTTCTGCACCTATTCCTTCAGTTTTCGTAGCCAACTCTGATTGGTTACCTGCCTTATCAGTAACATAAACAGTTATTATATAATTACCTGGCTCTAAATCGATAAAAGTATAATTATCATTAGTAGTTTCTATATAATTTTGACCACCATCTTTACTAAAATAATATTTATTAATACCACTATAACCGTCATTTGCAATTGCTTTTACACTAACATCATTTCCTGTTTTTGTAGATGTAATACTAACAGTAGGTTTTTCATTATCAAAATAGAAAGCACCACTAATAGCAGGGGTTTTAGAATTATTACCAGCAGCATCAGAAATAGTACCATTTAACCATAAATAATAAATGCCTGATATATTTGAATTAGACTCACCTGGAATAATAAATGATGTTTCATTTGTTCTAGAATCAACATCGATACTAGTATATTCTGATGGAGCAGTAGTTGCTGAAGTACTCCAACCATAACTTACATTACTAAACCTTAATGGTTTTTCATCTTTAACAGTAACTTCAACATCTAAACCATCGGCAACATAAGTAGCATAATTATTTGGAGTAAAAGTAATAGTAGGCGCCGTAGTATCAGCCTTACCTTTAGCCGTCAAAGTAATATTGTCACTAACATTATATTTGGCATTAGGATTTCCAATTTTAGTAGAACCTTTATACCATCCATCTAAAATATGAGTATCATCAACTGTAATACTTGGTAAAGTTACCCCACAATTTGTTGCACTATTTTGAATTGTACAAGTATCCTCTGATCTTCCAATAGCTGATACTGTTGAATCCTTATTATATGTAACTGTTACCACTTTACTCGTTACTGCATAATATGTTTTGTTTTCTGTTAAATTAAGCAATGAATTAGCATTTATTTCTGCGGTCGTCGCCGAGCTACTTGTTCCCCAACCAGTTATAGTAAAACCACTTCTAGTTATACTTGGAGTAGTGACATTACAACTTGCTTCTCCATTATATCTATAACATGAAGCATTAGTTGCACCAATAGTAGCTCCATTAGCATTAAATGAAGCCGTTAATTGAGTTGCACTTCTAGTTATTGCATAATATGTTGCATCACTACTTACGGCTTTACTTGTATTTTGATTCCATGATGAAGAAGTAGCTTGGGCACTAGTATTATATCCAACTACTGTTGGAGTTGTGCTTGATGCATTAATTGTTGGACTTGTTATATTACAGCTACTCTCTTGCGTAGCATTATTATAAACTGCTGGAATAGTACAGCTTTGAGTTATAGTAGTATTACTATTAGCTGAACCTCCATTTGGCGTTTGACTTGTAGCTCCATTTTTATTAAAGGTTATAGTTACCTGTTTAGCTTCTTTTCTATATATCGCATACAAAGTAACATTACTATTACCCATAGTTAATGATGATAACTTAGTTGTCGCATCTTTATCTGTATTCCATCCTACAAATGTCCAACCTTCTTTGGTAGCTGTTGGTGTTAAATCAACATTTTCTCCATAACCCACTTTATCTGTTGTTTTAGTAGAATTTGTTCCACCGTTTGTTTTATAGTCATATGTTACTGTATATATATTTTGTTTTACTTTTGAAGTTAAAGTAATATTAGCTGTCACTTTATATTTATCATTTGAATTCCCTATTTTATTATTACCATTATACCATCCATCTACACTATACCCATTATTTGGTGTAATAGATGGCAAAGTTACTTCACATGATGCTTCATTATTATAAATAGTACATTGATCTTCTATTTTTCCTATACTTTGGATATTATTTCCTTTTTCATAAGTTACTTTTAAATCTTTTGAATAAATAGCATATAAAGTTGCCGGTCCTTCTTTCATTTGATAACTAGTCATTCCTACCTTAGCATCTTTATCTGTATTCCATCCTACAAATCTATAACCTGTTTTATAAGCGATATTAGTTAAATCTACATTACTTCCACTAGCTAAATATTCTCCTTCGCTATCAACTCGTTCACCTCCATTGGTCTTATAATCATAAGTTAATAAATATGTCGTTGGAGTATCTTCACTTTTATCATCTTGAATATAATCAAAAACTATTTCAACTTCACTAGATGTTTCCCCACCTTCATATTCGGGATTATATTCTATTTTTACATGGACTAATTTACTTTCTCCTGATTTTAATATTTCACCTTTAGTATAACCCGAGAATGTTATTAATACTGCTTCATTGTTTGAATTTTCTAAATTAGTTAAAATATCATTTAATTTAGCATCCAAAGTTCCTTTATTTTCGATAGTGACATCATATTCCATGGCATCACCTTTATCATAAAGATTTGCCTCCATAGTTGCCAGTTAATGCTGTATAAGATGGTTTAATCGCATTTTCAGCTTGACCTGTTGAAGTGCCATCTGTGACATTAGTTATTCTAATATCCCAGTTACTAGTTACTTTACTTGTTCCTTTTATTTCTAATCTAGTTTGAAAGGCCGCATATCCTACTACCATACAAAGTAATACGCCCACTAAACTAAATATTATAATATTTCTTTTTCTTTTACTTCTATGCATTATACTCCACCTCTTATTTTAAATTATAGTAACTAAGTTATATCAATTATTGTCATATTTTATCTTATTTTAATTATAAACCATTTATAGGGGGTAATGCAAGTATCTTATTTATATTTACCATATTATGTACAATTTGTATAGAAAGTGGTGAATAAATGGTAAATGTCAATATTGAGAAGCTTTTAAAAAAAGAAAAAAGAAGTAAATACTGGTTATGTCAAAAGATGAATATTACTTCTAGAAATTTAAATAGAATAATTAGGGGGGGAAACAAGTTCTATATCATTTAAATATATTGAAGAATTTTGTTTATATTTAAACTGTAACCCAGGAGAATTACTTAGTATTGAAAAGCCTAGTTTAATTAAAAACTAGGTCATTTTAGAAAATTCATCAATAACTTTTAAAAAGTCTTCTTTAGTATTTGTTTGAAACAATTTTATTTTATAAGGAGAAGCTCCTTTCAGTCCCTTTAAATAATAACTCGCTTCTGTTCGCATTTCAAGAAGAGCTACTTTTTCAGGTTTTGTCTCTAAAAGATAATCTAAATGTTTTTTAATCATATTTATTTTATCTTCTTTAGTCGGATCTGGTAAAAGTTCACCTTTTTCTAAATAATGAATAGTATTTTTAATGATCCAAGGATTGCCTAAAGCACCACGAGCAATCATAACAGCATCACAGCCTGTTTCATCTAACATTTTTTTAGCATCTAAAGGAGATTTTATATCACCATTACCAATTACAGGAATACTGACATTTTCTTTAACTTTTTTAATAATATTCCAATCAGCTTTTCCACTATAACCTTGAGCTCTTGTTCTGCCATGAATAGTGATAGCACTAGCTCCAGCTTTTTCACAGATTTTAGCAATTTCAACAGCATTTATATGATTACTATCCCATCCACTTCTTATTTTAACAGTAACTGGAACATTTACAATGTCAACAACTGCCTTAACTATATCATATACTTTATTTGGATTTTTTAATAAGGCACTACCAGCCTCTGCAGAAACAGCAACCTTAGGGACTGGACATCCCATATTAATATCAATAATATCTGGATGCATATTTTCCTCAATATATTTAGCAGCTTTAGTAAAAGAGTCTTTATCACTACCAAAGATTTGCTGGGAAAGAGGCCTTTCAAAGTCAGTCATATAAAGCATATCTAATGTTTTTTTACTACCATAACAAATAGCTTTATCACTAACCATTTCAGCGACTATTAAACCACAGCCCATTTCTTTAGCAATTCTTCTAAAACTACTGTTACTAATACCAGCCATAGGGGCTAAAACAACTTGATTTTTTATTTCAATATTTCCAATTTTCCACTTCATGTTATCACCGTTTTTCTTAAATGATTATATACTAATTTAGTTTAATAAGCAAGCAAAAACATACTTAATATTAGTATGCTTTTGTAGGAATATTATTTTAGTTCATCTAATCTTTCGTCTACTGCCTCAAAAAATTTATATACTGATGTACAGCTTTCTGACTGCGATGGTTTATCTTTAATATGAGTTAAATGTATTTTTTTAGCATTTGTTTTAGCTTTATTTAAAGAGCCATGTTCGCAAAGTTTAGAATATATTTTAGAATCATTTTTATGATAAGTATATTTTAATCCTTTCTTTTTAAAATATTCATTTATTTTGGTGGCATACATTTTTCTATCTATTTTTCCATCAATATAATTGAAATGTAATAGAAACCAAAATTCAATAGCCTGGTTAGACCATAATGGAATATATCCATTTGTTAGACACATATTAATAGCTTCATCAAAATTTTTATCACTAAAATCATCTTTATCAAACACGACAAATATTTTACTGTATGGAATTAATCTATTATTATATTTGTCTATTTCAACTTGCAAATCTTCTACTGATTTTACTAAAGATACTGTATTTTTACCAGTTCCTATAACATTTACTTTTAATTTATATTTATCTTCAATATTTTTGTTAATTTCATTTACTGCTTCAATGAAATAATTTGGTTCTGTTTTAGTCCCCTCACATACTATAAGCCAGTTACTTGATTTTTGCTTGGAAATGTTTTCTTTTCTTTTTTTTCGTTCATTTTTTCTTCTAACAAATAGGTTGTCACTTCCCATAATGTCACCTACTCATCTTCAAAAGGAATTGCTCCAAACTGGCCGGTTAAATATTTTTTTTCATAATCTGAATCAGCTCTTAAATTTCTGAATTCAGATAATGAATATAAATGAGATTTTCCAAGTTTATCTTTATCTACTAAATAAATTTGGTCTCTTCTTAAATCAGCATTATTAAACATAAATGTCGAATGAGCAGTATAGATTAATTGGGCATTATTTTTATTAATTTTTCTATTTTTATACATATTAACTATTTTTTTAAATAATAATGGGTGAAATTTTATATCTAATTCATCAATACACAATAATCCACCTTCTTCTAGATTTTTTAAAATTGTTGGCATAATATTAAAAATTTTAATTGTTCCATCTGATTCTTTGTGCAGAGGAATTAAAGAATGAATTACGTTATTTTCTAAATTTTTATGAATACCATTAATAACATATCTTTTTTCACCATTTTCATAATTTATTTCATCAATTTTGATACCTAATAAACAAGGATCAAATTCATTAATAATTTTTTGAAATTTATTATATAATGAACTATCTTTAGTTAAAATATCAATACTCGTCTTATTATAGAAATGTTCAATTTTAAAATTGAATTTGCATACATAATCATAAATTTGTCTTAAAACACCATCTGTTTCTTTAATTGCTACATTACTTAAGATTAATATTTTTTTAGAACTTGGACTATCGTTACCAAACAAATCCCAAATTTTCTTATATTTTTTATATGATGATCCAAATTCTACTTTATCTTCAGATCTTTCAAAGATGATTTTTTGAGATACTCTAGTATTAGCGGCGAATTTTTTTTGATAAAGCCACTCTTCATCAAAGCCATCTTTATTTATAGCAAATCCATATCTATATTCATAATCTCCTAAGCAAATAGAAAATTCATATTCACTGTTTTGAACTAACGACTTGGTAGAAAAAGCAAATGGATTTACTTGTAGGTCTTGATTAATGTCAATGTGACTAGACTCTTTAATCGTTTTAAACATAAACTCTAAAGCCTCAAGAATACCACTTTTTCCAGAAGCATTGGCTCCATGAATTGCTATTACTGGTAAAATTTTATTACCATTAATATTAACAGTAGTTTCAATATGTCTTTTTTCACTGGTCGCCATTAAATCCAATACATTTTCATCATAAAAGCTTTTATGATTTTTAAATTTAAATTGAATTAACATAATTTTTCCCTTCCTTTAGCCATATTTTATCATTATTAATGCTTTTTTGCAAGTTTAAGAGAAAATATCTCCCAAAACTGCAATATATTATTATTTTATGCAATTTTATAAAAATGTTAACACATTATATGTGTTAACAAGGGTTATTTGTTAATTTACATTCACTTTCTGATTTTTCTGTAAAGGTGACTGTTTTATCACCCGGATTTTTAATAGCGCATTTTTTAGATTGTCTATCGTAAATAGCTAAAGTAACTTCTCCATTACTATCGATAAATATATTACCGCTATCAGGAGTTTGCCCATTATATTCTAATAATCTTTCTGAAGATGTTTCACAAGCATTATTAACGTTGTTTTTATATTTATTAGTTTCTTTTCCACTATTAAAAGTTACTAAAAGCGGCAGTTTAGTATCACTTTCTAAAGTAAGTGATGTGTAATAATTATCAGCGGCTTTAGATAAAGTCATAGCATCATCTTCAAAAGCACTTTCTGATGCTGAGTTAAAAACATTTATAACAATCGGTACAGTAATAGTAGCTAAAATTCCTAAAATAGTAATAACGGCCAAAAGTTCAACTAAAGTAAATGCATTTTTTTTCATATTTAACATCCTCCATCGACCTCAACATATTCAAATAGATACTTTTTAGAATCACTAGTTACTTTGACATAATCATTTAACATTTCACAGTTTTTAGTTGAATCTATAGTTGTATCACTAATATACCCTTCATCAACTAATTTTTGAACAGTAAGGTTTCCAGCACTACCATAAGATCTAACAGAAGATGAGGTTGATAAAGCTTTAGGAAATGAATCCATATTATCATTGACATAGCTTCTAGCTCCTGCTATAGCGAAGTTTTGTAAAGCTTCATCGGTTTCATCTTGAGAATTATTAAGCAGTCCCAATACAGCTGGGAAAGCAACTAAAGCAATAATGGCTAAAATAACAATCGTTCCTAATAGTTCTGTTAAAGTAAATCCTTTATTTTTCATTGTCTTCACCTACTCTAGAACAATTATATCACAAATAAGAAAAAAAGATTAGTTTACTTGATGAAAATCTAATCTTAATTTGTCGGCAATTGTCACCATAAATTCGGAGTTAGTTGGTTTGGCTTTATCAATATCAACACTATATCCAAATATTTCTTCCATAAAATCTAAGTTTCCCCTATTCCAACTTACTTCGATAGCATGTCTAATAGCTCTTTCAACTCTAGAGGTTGTAGTATTAAACTTTTTAGCTAATTCTGGATATAACTCTTTAGTAATTCCACCAATTACTGATGGATTTTCAAAAATTATATTAACAGCTTCTCTGATATATTGATAACCTTTTATATGTGAAGGTATACCTAATTCATGAAGCATTTTAGTAATAGCAACTTGCAAGTTACTAGTATAAAAGTCGATGTTTTTATTATTATTTTCTTTTTTAGTAATACCATAAATTCTCTTTTCTAAATCAGACAAATCAAAAGGTTTTAAAATATAATAACTTACTCCGAATTCAGATACTTCTCTAATAACTTCAGCGGCATTATAGCTAGTCGCAACGATTACTTTCTTATTAATACCACGTTTTTTCATTTCGTTTAAGACATAGATACCGTCTTTATTTGGCATAATTAAATCCAAGATTATTAAGTCTATTTTATCTTTATTTTTAGTTATTTCATTAATTCCTTCTTCGCCATCATGGGCTTCAAAGGCAATATTTACATCCTCATTATCTTTAAAATACTCTTTAACCATTTCTATTAGGTTTATATTATCATCAATCATTAAAATATTTATTCTTTCCATTTTTCATTCCCCTTTACTATATTCAAATTATACAAAAGATTGACACTATTTTCTAGAGTAAAAAATAGCTAGTTTTGTCGAATGACTTTTTCAAAAAAATAGAAGTTACTTTTCAGCAACTTCTATAATTTTCATTAGACTACTTGGATCAATGGCAGCTTTCCCGATTAGAAAACCATCGATATTTGGTATTTCATTTAATGTATTAATATTTTCATCTGATACACTACCACCATATAATACTTTTACATCATAATCAAATAAACTTTTAATATATTTTGTGATATCTTCAATTTCATTATTAGTAGGAGTTTTGCCACTACCGATGGCCCATACGGGTTCATAAGAAATTATTACTTCCTCACTAATATCTTTTAAAGCTTTTTCTATTTGACTTTTCAATATTATTTTAGTTTGGCTTTGATTATAAGCTTCTAGGCTTTCACCAATACACAAAATAACTTTTAAATTATTATTAATGGCTTGTTTTATTTTACGGTTAATTAGTTCATCATCTTCAGCCATATTTTGTCTAACTTCACTATGACCTAGTAAAACATATTTTATACCCATGTTTTTTAATGAATGAATTGAAACTTCACTAGTGTATGGACCCGGATTATGAACTGAGGCGTTTTGAACACCACAAGTAAAATTATTTTGGATGAATTTTTCTAAATAAATTGTAGAAGGAAAAACGATGAATTTATCTTTTACTTCTTTTAATTTATTTATATAATCATCAACGCTTTCTTTAGTACTTTGATACATTTTTAAATTAGCTAAAACGAGTTTACTCATGAAAACACCTTCTTAAAGAAATTAGTAATTTTTTCTTTATAGCTTGGTTTACGGTTATTAATAGCTAATTTGTAAACGTCTAAAACTTTTTCAGCAAAGTATTTAGATGAATGCATCTCCGCACTATTTTGAGCACCATTTTGAAGGTTTGTTAATAATTTTTTATCATCCATAATTTTATTAATTATTTCTTTACATGACGTTTCATCTTTAAATAAGAACCCATTTAAATCATCAACAACCGTATCTCTAAAGCTTTCATCATCGATGCATAAAGCTGGAAGTGAAGCAGCCATAGCTTCAATGATTGTTAGACCTTGGGTTTCACTTTGAGAAGCTGAGATGAAAACAGAGCCAAGCTGATAATAGATTGGTATGTCATCCCAAGGAACTTTTCCAGTGAAGATGATATTTTTTTCACAACCTTTTTCTTTAGACATTTTCTCATAGGCTTCTTTATCTGGCCCATCACCAATAATTAAAAGTTTAAAGTTTGGTCTATTTTTAATTAAATCCTGAGTTATGTTAATTAAAAATGGAATGTTTTTTTCTTCGGCAATTCGTCCGACAAAGACAGCGACAAAATCTCTTCTGGAAATATTATATTGTTTTTTTAATTTAGATATTTTTTTAGAATCAATTTTTTCTTTATAAAATCTTTCGACTTCAATTCCGGTTGGAATGATATGAATATTACGTTCAACATTATATTTCTTTTTAAATAAATCATAGGCCTTTTTAGTTGGAACAATAAGTTCATTAATAGTTCTATCACAATAGAATTTAGTTAAATATTCAAGTAATTTTTTACTAGATTTATCGAAATGTCCCCTAGTAATATAATGAACATAATCTTCATACATCGTGTGATATGTATGAACGATTGGAATGTTATATTGCTTAGCAAATAGTCTAGCAAAAGTTCCAATAGCAAATTCGGTTTGTGAATGAATGACGTCTAAATCCCAACTTTTAATTTTATTGATGGCTTTGATTGGATAAATACTTGTTAATCTTGAATCGTATATACCAGTTGGAATGCCTGGAATTCTGAGTACTCGTTCTTTTTCATCATACTCATATTTAGAACTAGTTAAGTTGGCAGTAACAACATAAACTTCATGGCCTTTTTTTTCTAGGGCTTTTTTTAACATAAGTTCACTAGTAACTAAACCACTAATATATGGAGTATAGGTTTCTGTAAATATTCCGATACGCATTATTTTGCCTCCTTGTTAAAGTTTAAAGTAAATCCACCAACGATGATTCCAAAGTAGTATGTGACTAGACGCCAAACAATCATAATGATTGAAAGTTCTGGTCCAGTTATAAAGTTTTTGAAAAAAGCCATAAAACTAAATTCTAAGCCACCAGTTCCACCAGGAATTGGAACCATTGAGCCAATCAACATAACATAAGCTGATGTGATGATGACGATTAATGGATTTATGTATATACCAAGTCCCATCAGTAAAGTAAATGGAATTAAATATTGTCCGACTAATGCAATAAAGTTTAGAGAAATTATTCTAAACATGTTAAATTTATCCTTAAACAAAATGATGGCACTATTATGAAAATTATGAATGAATTTTTCGGATTTTTTTAATTTTTCTTCTTTATTTTTAATGATTTTTAATTTTGCTAGAAAAGAAATAGAACCATCGATAATTTTTTTATTCCATTTTTTACTAAAGGCGACTAAGAACAAGACGATAACTACAGCCGTATTAATAATAAAGCCAATAGTAACTAATCTTTTTAAAAGTGAATCGCTTGGAAAAATATGAAATATATAGTTAGAAGTTATAGCAAGTCCGCCCAACAAAACTAAAGCAATTTGGTAAGCGATAAAATCTTGAATAACAACGTTGGTAGATTCACCTAAGGAAAGACCATCTTTTTTTAATTTATATATTTGCCATGGTTGACCACCAGCCGCAAATGGAGTTATGGCATGAAAAAATTGAGTGGTAACCATAAGAAGAATTCCCTTTTTTTCGGTATAATCTTTATTTACTTTTGAGGCGCAGTAATATAAAACTAGGCCTTTTAAAAACCAATAAGCTAAAATCAATATGAATGCGAGTCCTAACCATTTGATATCAAATGATAGTAAGTATTTTATTTTTTCAGCAAAATTATCTTTTAGAGCAAAATATAAAATTATGGCGGTGATAACAAAAATAATTATAAAGTTTCTTTTATTATTTTTCATCGATTATATCTAAAGCTGGCAAGCTTACTTCTTCTAAGAATGCGAGAGATGCTCCACCACCAGTTGAAATATGACTGATTTTATCTTGATAATTAAAGGTTACTGCGGCTCTAGCAGTATCGCCACCACCAACTAAGGTATAGGCTTTAGTACTCGTAATTATATTTAATAGTTCTTTGGTACCATTTGAAAATTCTTCGATTTCAAAACAACCAACTGGTCCATTCCAAAAGATTGTCTTACAGTCATCTAAATATTGTTTAAAAACTTCGATAGTTTTTTGTCCAATATCTAATCCCATTTCATCTTCTTCAATTTCATTGATAAATCTTTCATGGGTCTGAACATTTTCTTTCATTTCAGTAGCAGTAATAACATCAATTGGTAAGATTAATTTATCTTGATATTTATCTAACATTTCTTTACAAAATGATAATTTTTCTTTTTCACATATTGAACTACCAATATTAAAACCAGCAGCTTTTAAGAAAGTAAAGGCCATACCACCACCGATTAATATATAATCAGCTTTAGTAATTAAATTACTGATTACGCCAATTTTATCACTAACTTTAGCGCCACCTAAAATGATTGTATAAGGTTTTTTAGGTTTATGGGTTAGTTTTTGTAATTTTTTAATTTCTGTTTCGACAAGGAAACCAATACCGTTTGGTAGGTTACTCGCAATACCTAAATTAGAGGCATGTGATCTATGAATAGTTCCAAAGGCATCGTTGATAAAAATATCACCTAAACTAGCCCAATATTTTCCTAATTCCTTATCATTACCACTTTCTTTTTTACCATCTAAATCTTCGAATCTCGTGTTTTCAATTAAGATAACATCTCTATCTTTCATGGTATTAATAGCGTTTTCTAATTCTTCTCCCCTAGTTTGAGCAATAAATTTTACTTTTTTTCTTAGAAGGTTTCCTAATCTTTCAGCCACAGGTTTTAAGGTATATTTTTGTTTATCTTCTTCCATTTGTACTCTGCCTAAGTGAGATAACAAAATAACTTTAGCGTTATTTTTTCTCGCATATCTAATGGTTTTTAAACTAGCTTTTAATCTACTTTCATCTTTGATAATTCCGTTTTCGATTGGAACATTAAAGTCACATCTAATAATTACTTTTTTACCACTTAAATCATAATCTTTGATAGTCTTTTTCATATATTTTCCTCCTATGGGGCAACATAAGTATATACAAGTGTGCCACTTTGATTTTGAACTGTTACGCTACTTGCTTCATTTATTAGCTGAACATCAGTTTTTGGATTTCTTAAAGTACCTTGAATAACACCACTAGCAACTAAATCTTCGGTATTGATAGTTACAGTTGTACCTGGGGTGGATTTTAATTCGGCATATCTATCTGGATGTGTTTCAACGTATACTTCAGTGGCGTTTTCAATATTTTGAGTATACTGTTCATAATTACTTTCTTGCGATCTTCTATTTGTCGATACAATGCTTGGAACAGATACTAAAACGATAGCGCCTAATATAGCTAATATAGCTAGTAGTTCGACTAGTGTAAACCCATTTTTCATTCTTATCACCTATCTTTTATTTTATACTATTTTTTTAATAATAACAAGTTTATTTTAGGGTTTCCTAGCTTATATTAATTACTATTTACATTAATTTATTTTTTATTTAAAAAATCTCATTTCACTTTGTGAATGAGATTTCTACTTATCGAACACTAGTTTGATTATCTTGAGTAGTATCACTATTTTGAGTAGTATCATCTACTTTATCTTCAGGTTGACTAGTTTGTGGTTCTTCATTTCGAGAAACAGTTATGGTAACAGTTTCAGTATTTTCGATTTTTTTATTAGCTCTAACACTTTGATCTAAAACAATATTGTTTTCTTTATCTGAAGTTTCATAAACTATTTCATATTTGACATTGTTTTCATTTAAAAGGTCTAAAGCTTCATCTAAGGTTAAGCCTTCAACATCTGGAACGGTTACTCTAGTATCTAGGACACCAACAGTTAATTTGATAACGGTATTTTCCATAACTTTAGAACCACTTTTTTTATTTTGTTCAATGACAACACCAACTTCATCTTCATCGGTAACAGTCTTTTCGACTCTTTCAGCTTGCAAGTTTGATTCACCTAAGACTCTTTCAGCTTGTTCATATGTATAACCTTCAACATCTGGAACGACGATATTACTATTTTGATAGATATAATAACCTAAGAAACCAGCAGCACCTAAGGCACATATACTTAGCAATATAAAGAAGAACATCATAAATGATTGAAAGAAACTCATCTTTCCTTTTTGTTTACCATTACCTTGATCTTTATATTTAACTTTTGTTTTATTTTTGATTTTACTTTTTTTCGTTTTGGTTTTTCCACGTTTTTGTTTTACTTTTTTATCTTCTTTTTGATTATAGTTTTCTGGCTCCTCATCAAGTGGAAAACCACATTTTTTACAGAATAATGAATCTTCATCATTTTCGATTCCACATTTTGGACAGTAACGCATAATATCACCTCACAGTAATATTATAACCTTTTTATATTTTTTTACAAATTAGAAAAAACTACTAAATATTATCTTTAAATAAATATTTAGCAGTTCTAACCATTTGAGATGAATAACTCATTTCGTTATCATACCAAGCAACAACTTTAACTAAATCACCAGTTTCAGTTTCTAAAACATCAGTTAATAAGCCATCGACAATAGCGCCGTGGGTTTCACTGATAACATCACTTGAAACGATTGGATCTATAGTATAACCTAAGGTTTCATTTTGATTTTGTTTAAATACTTCATTAATTTCTTCTTTGGTTACTTTTTTATCTAGCTCTAAAGTTAAATCGACAACTGAACCAGTAGTTACTGGAACTCTAATAGCACTTCCATCTAATTTTCCATTTAAAGAAGGAATGACTTTACCTAACGCATTAGCAGCACCAGTAGATGTTGGAATCATATTAGCAGCAGCTGCTCTACCCCTTCTTGATTTAGCACCTTTTTTATGAGGTACATCTAATACTGTTTGATCATTAGTATAAGCATGAACAGTAGTCATATAACCTTTTTTAATACCAAAGGCATTATTTAAAACATTAGCAACGGGCGCTAGACAGTTAGTCGTGCATGAAGCCGCGCTTATAACTTCTTCACTGCCATCTAAAGTATTCTCATTAACTCCATAGACAATAGTTTTTAAATCACCTTTAGCAGGCGCTGATATGATAACTTTTTTAGCTCCAGCATTAATATGAGCCATAGCTTTATCTTTACTAGTAAATTTACCGGTACATTCGAAACCAGCATCGATATCTAAGTCTTTCCAAGGTAAATTACTTGGATCCATTTCGGCATAAATTTTGATTTTTCTTCCTTTAACAATTATACCATCTTCATCATAAGTGATTTCATTTGGAAGATATCTTCGATGAGATGTATCATATTTAAGTAAATATGCAAGTTGTTCTGGGTCTGTTAAGTCATTGATTGCAACAACTTCCATTTCAGGATCTTCTTCCATAATTCTAAATACTAAACGGCCAATACGACCAAATCCATTAATTGCGACTTTTATCATTTTATCAAATCCTTTCTTTTATTCTTCAAAAACACTTCCACCAATAAATTCTCTTAAGATAGAATCTTTTGGAACTACTTCACTAGTGATTGGTAAGAAGTTTCGAAGAAGATTAATTAGTCTAATAGCTTCTGGATACTGAGCACTATTACTATCAATTCCATATAGTAATGGTTCAGCATATATTCTCAAAACACTTAGCTCATAACCTAATGATGAATTTATCATAGCATCCGCATCATCTTGATATGGATAAATACTAAGTCTTGCCTCTTTATCGACATTTGGCCACATAGCTAAAGTGGTTTCAGCATCAGTTCCTCTAAACTGATTATCCCTAACAATTCTTCTAATTTTTCTAACATCCGTAGTATGAACTCTATTATGATTATCTAATTTTAAGTGAATAAGTGGGCTCATAAAAATTTTAAATTTATTTTCTCTTGGAATATTTTTAGTTAATTTTTCGTTTAGGGTATGAATACCTTCGATAATTAAGATTTCCCCTTCTTCTAATTTTAGATAATTATCATTATATTCTTTTTTTCCGGTAATAAAATCAAAGGTTGGCATGGAAACTTTATGTCCAGATAATAATTTATTTAAATGGTTATTAAATAAAGTTGTATCAATTGATTCAATGCTTGAGAAATCTAAGTCCCCATTCTCATCTCTTGGAGCTTTATCACGGTCAACAAAATAATCATCTAGGGATATTTTATGGCAATTAAGTCCTTTTACTTGTAAGTATAGGGACAATTTTTTAGCGGTTGTCGTTTTACCACTTGAAGATGGACCAGCTAATAAAATTATTTTTATTTGATCTTTTTTCTTATAGATTTCTTCAGCTATTAAAGATAGTTGATCTTCATAATGAGTTTCAAATAGTCTAAGCATATCAGTATACTTTCCTTCAGTACATATTTTGTTTAAGTCGGGAGCAGTACTGATACCAATTGTTCTTCCCCAATTTTGAAAACTTTTATAAGTATCAAAGGTTAGTTTATGATGAATATATTTATCAATCTTATTAGGGTCTTTAGTACTTGGATACGTTAGAATAAAACTATTATCTTTTAAATATAACATATCAAATTTATCTAAAAGGCCGGTGTTATATACGAGCGGTCCATAGAAATAATCATATATACCATCTAAGGAATATAAAGTAACAGTGCGATTAGTCATGTATCTAAAACTTTCAACTTTATCCATTTGATGATGCTTTTTAAAATATTTAATTGCATCAAATCTATCGACAATCATTTCTTTAAAAGTAAATTTTTGTTCAACCATTTTTTTCATCTGTTCTTTTATTTTTTCAGCAGTTATTTTAGTAATTCTTTGGCCAATGATTTCACAATAAATACCGTTTTCTAATGAGTAGTTAATCAAGATATCCGTTTCATCACCTAAAACTTTTTTAGTAGCAACTGTAACTAAAAACTCTAAACTTCTAGAATATATACGATTACCAATAAATGTGCTTAAATCATAAAATTCAACTCTTTCATTACTAGTTACTTTGGTATTTAAACCGACTAAAAATTCACCAAGTCTAGCTCCGACTATTGGATATTTAAATTCACCTTTAACTTTTTTAGATACTTCATATAAAGTAGTATCTTCTGGTATTTCTTCTAAGTAAGTGTTTTTATATTTTAATTTAAGATTTCGCATAGCCAGCCTCCTTAGTTTTCTATATTTTAGCTTAACACAAATATAATATTTTGTCATGTTTTTTGATGAATAATATTTATCCTTTACACCTATTATAATTATAGGGAGGGATTTTATGAATTTAATTCCAAGTGTAGTTGAAAAAAGTAGTGATGGCGAGCGAGCTTATGATATATACTCTCGCCTGTTGAAAGATAGAATTATTATTTTAAGTGGGGAGATAGATGATAATTTAGCTAATTCGATTGTGGCCCAACTTCTTTATTTAGATTCGTTAAATCACGATCCGATCAATTTATATATCAATTCTCCAGGTGGCAGCATTACAGCTGGTATGGCAATTTACGATACGATGAATTATATTAAAAGTAAAGTGTCAACAATCTGTATTGGCATGGCAGCCAGTATGGCGGCATTTATACTATCTTCTGGAGAGAAAGGTATGAGATTTATTTTACCCAATGGTGAGGTAATGATTCATCAACCTTTGGGAGGAGCGCAAGGACAAGCGACTGAAATTAAGATTGCGGCAGAGAGAATTTTAAAGTTAAAAGAAAAATTAAATAAAATTTTAAGTGTAAATACTGGTCAAAGTTTAGAAAAAATTAGTCATGATACGGAAAGAGATTATTTTTTGTCGGCTGATGAAGCATTAGAATATGGATTAATCGATAAGATATTAAAAAATTAAGCTTCTATAAAAGAAGCTTAATTATTTTGAACATAGTCTAAGGCAACTTCAAGCGTACTGTTAAGATCGGCTGGCTGTGATGTAACATCTGGATTATATGTTACAGTAACATCAAAAGTGGTAGTTGAATGTTCACCTAAAACATCATTTTCATTAATTCCGGTTATTTGAAATAATATAGCTGGATTATTTTCGTCACTTACAGTCATATCATCTAATCTAGCTGAGATATTACCTTCGTTAGCAACAGTAACTGTATATGTCATGCTATCACTAGGACTTACTAAATTGGTTTTAAATGTAGCTGTGGTGTTACTAGTAACTGTAGGTTCTTCAGCTTTAGTTGCTCCACCAGTAAATGACTTTACTTTAATATCAGTAATTCTAATATCCCAAGTACTGGTAATGTTTGAAGATCCAGTGATAGTTAAATCGGTGGCAAAACTTGCATAACCAATAGCCATAAATAACACTATTAAACATAGACCAATAATCATCCAACTTTTTTGTGTTCTATTCATTTTTTTCATTCGTCTTCCCCTACCTTTTAATATAATTATAAAGGTTTCTGAAAATAAAGTCAATTGAGTTTTTTTTTATGAAAAAGTTGTGTTCAACTTTATGACTGATTAAGATATTCAGCATAAGCAATGTTTAAATCAACTGGCATTTCAATCTTC
>CALVRK010000001.1 GCA_944358565.1 uncultured Bacilli bacterium | reverse complement strand
CATATTTTTCATCTCCATTTCTTACATATTAAAAATCTAGTGTGTTTTATAATTTACACACTAGATTATACACTCTCTACAAATCCACTATGTACATCAGCTACAACTTCACAGAATGGTACAAATGAATGTAATAGTAATTACTTATTAGATAAAGGAACAGCAAATTCATTATATTATTGGACAATAAATGCTTTTTCTAATGAGACTGGTGGCAATTCGAATTATGTCTGGTACGGTAATGTGCATAGTTCGTCTGCGTACGTGTACAACAGTTATGCGAGCAATAGTTTTTACGCCCCTCGCCCAGTTATCTTTTTGAAATCTGACACTACTTTATCTGGAGAAGGAACTAAAGAAAGCCCATTCACTATAGTAGAATAAATATATAAATGATAGAACAAATTAGTAAAGGCGAAGCCTTTATAAACGTCCGCTTCGCGGACGTTTTATATATGAAAAAAATAAAGTGTAAATGATGTTTGTGAAATTGATAGCAGAAATTACTAGTGATAGTAAGACTGTTTTACTTAAGGTAGATCTAATTGTATAGTATTAATGCTTACTATGTGAGAGGATGACAGATATAGTCATGTTTTTTACTCGACATAACTTTACATTTTTTTTATATTTTGATATTATTGTATAAGATAAGAGGGTGCGCTTAGTATGAAGAAGTCTTTAACAATAATTGGAATTGTTATAGTAATTACTGCTATTATATTTATAGGTGCTTGGGTTTGGTTTTCTGGATTAAAAGAAGATAGAGCTGAAACACAAGCAAAAATGGATAAAATTTTAGAAGCTTATCCTACTTTTAACCAAATGGTTAATGATTTTTCAAATTTAAGAAATCAATTTTATTCTTATAAAGAAGATTTATATTTAGAAACATTAAGGGATAATGCAGAGGCTTGGAATAATTTTATGAGTAATTATGCGGATGGTATTCAAAAAGTTGAAGATTCGGCGCAAGTTTTAAAAGAAAACTGTGATTTGGAGTATGGAGATGTGAAGGTAAGTACTAAATGTACTAATTTTAAAGTAAATTATGAAGCTGCAATGAATTATTATATAAGTGATGTTAAACTTTATAATCAAATGGTAAGTGAATATGAAAATTATAATACTGAAGGTGGCGGAAAATTTCCAGTGGTGAATAAAGCTGAATATAAAATATATGAAGATTATATTGATTATGATAAAGATGGAGAATATTTTGGGAAAGAGGTAACTGCGAATGAAGAGAGATGATATTGAATTATTGTTTGAAGATGAAGAAGATGTAAAAATAAGTCAAGAATCTTCAAAAGAAATGATAAATCAGCAGAATGAAGAATTTATTAAAGATCCATCTTCAGGTGATATATTTATAGAAAAAAAAGATATTGATATTGATAGATTACTTAATAAGTTTGAAGAAGAGACAAAAGAGTATGAAGATATTCCAGAAGTTCAAGTTAGTGATAATGAAATAAAAGAAGAAATTGGTAAAAAAGCATCAAAAGATAAAAAAATGAAATTGTGGCAAAAAATTGTAGTTATCTTGATTTGCCTTGGATTAATTTGTGGTGCGGGAGTTAGTTTTCTACTATATGGTCCTTATCCAAATTTTAGAAATTGGCTTATTACAACGGCAATGACAACGATGAGTCATAAGTATTTAGCTACTTGGTTTTATGATAATGAGACTATTAATAAGGTTATGCAAGATAATTATGTTAAAGAATCTAATGAAGAGACTGATTTAAATGCAATTAGCTTTGTTGATTATAGTCATTCTAAAGTAATGTATAAAAATAAATATGAAAAAGAAATTTTAACTCATGAAGAAGGAGATACTTATAAGTTAATAAATATTAACGAAGATGGTATGCGTGGTTATTTAGTGGCTATTTATGATGCTTCTAAGGTTAAGGTGGCAACAGCTAGTAATATGAATAATAGTGGAGAGATGCTTACGACGATTGCGAAAAAAAATAATGCGGTTGTAGCAATGAACGCTAGTGGTTTTTTTGATCCTGGATATGTTGGTAATGGTGGTAAGCCACATGGTGCAGTTATAAAAAATGGAAAATTGGTTAGTAATTTAGCTAGATCTAATGTTAGTGGTGGAATTATTGGTTTTACTAATGATAATAAATTAATTATGGGTAAAATGTCAGCTGATGAAGCTTTAGCTAAAGGTGTGCGTGATGCTATTGAGTTTGGACCATTTTTAGTTGTTAATGGTGAGCCATCATTCATTAAAGGTAATGGTGGATGGGGAACGGCTCCTAGAAGTGCAATCGGACAAAGACAAGATGGTATTGTTTTATTCTTAGTAATGGATGGCCGTGATTATGCACATGGTATTGATGGTGTAGGTATGGTAGAACTTACGGAAATTATGATGCGTTATGGAGCTTATAATGCGGCTAATTTAGATGGTGGAACTTCATGTGGATTAGTTATTAATGGAGAGCTTACTAATAAACCGGTTAACGGTAGTGGTAAGAAGGTAACAAGAGCGATTCCTAATGCTTGGATTGTAACTGAATAATTATTTTCTTCGAATAGACATATATTTACATTAGAAGAGATAATTTATATAACGGTTATTTCGGCTATTTGATATAATGATAGTACAAGGTAGGGGATGCTTTATGGCAAAAAGGCGTAAAAAAGGTAAGAAAAAATTTGGTGTAATTATATTTATAATTTTAATTTTAGTTGGTTTTGGAGCTTATTATGTTTGGTCACATCCGGAGGATGCTAAAAAGTATGCGAAAAAAATTGAGCCAGAGAAAAAATTACAAATTGTCGATGAAGATTCAAAAACAAGACCAATTGCGGTTATGATTAATAATAATCATGAGGCTTGGCCACATGCTGGCTTACAAGATGCTTATTTAACTTATGAAATTTTAGCTGAAGGTGGAATTACTCGTATGATGGCTTTATTTAAAGATCAAAATACAGAGAAAATAGGCTCAGTTAGAAGTGCAAGACCATATTATTTAGATTATGCTTTAGAAAATGATGCTATTTATGTACATTATGGTTGGAGTGAACAAGCAAAATCAGATATCAGTTCACTTGACGTGGATAATATTAATGGTTTAACGGTATCTAGTGTTTTTTGGAGAGATAAGACACTTAATAAAGCAACTGAACATACGGTATTTACTAGTATGGAAAAAATAAACGAATATGCGAAAGAAAAAGGTTATGACCGTGATACTAACAAAGATTTACTTTTGAACTATAGTGTCGATGAAATTGATTTAAGTAAAAGAGAAGATGCGATAAAAGCCGATACGGTTTTCATGAAATATTCATATTATACTGATACAAGCTATGAATATGATAGTGTGAATAAAGTTTATAAAAGATTTATGTCAGATACGGCTCATGTTGATGCGGTAACTGGTGAGCAATATACAGCCAAAAACATTATTATTACACCAATTGCGACACATACTTATGATTCATATGGTAGATTAGAGTTAGATGATATTGGCTCAGGTGAAGGATATTTTATAACTGATGGCTATGCAATTCCGATAACTTGGTCAAAAGATAGTAGAAGTAGTCAAACAGTTTACAAAAATATGGATGGTGACGAGATAAAAGTTAACGATGGAAATACATTTATTCAAATTACACCACCATCTGAAAGTGTTAAAATAGAAGGAAAACAAGAGGAAAATGCTGAATAGGTGCCAATTTGTAATTTGTTTATAAATATGGTATACTGTTTAAGTAACTTTGAGGTGAATTACAATGAGTAGTCATAAAAAAGACTTACAATATATGAGTATAGTTAATAACATTTTAGATAATGATGAGTTTTTAAAAATTAAACAAATAGAACATCATGGGATAAGTAGATATGATCATTCTTTAAAAGTATCTTATTATTCTTATAAGATTGCTAAAGCTTTACATTTAGATTATGAACAAACAGCTATTGGTGGGCTTTTGCACGATTTCTTTTTGAGTCCAGAAGATAGAACGCAAAAGGATCGTTTAGTTTCTGTATTTACTCATCCGAAATATGCGGTGGAAATGGCTAGAACACATTTTGATTTGACAAATAAGGAAATAGATATGATTAGGTCGCATATGTTTCCAATTAATTTATCTGTTCCTAAATATGCAGAAAGTTGGATAGTTAGTATGGTTGATAAATGTGTGGCTACTAATGAGTTTGCTATTAAATTTAGATTTAGACTTAAATATGCTTATAATTTATTTTTGTTATTTGCAATTAGCTTTATTAAATTTTAAAAGAGTCTTTATATATGGCTCTTTTTTTGTTATAATTAATTTGATGTCTATGTAGCTCAGTAGGATAGAGCAACCGCCTCCTAAGCGGTAGGTCGGCAGTTCGAATCTGCCCATGGACGCCAGTTGAATTTAAGCCCGTTTTGGGCTTTTAATATATTGGAGGAATTTTATGCCGAAAGTAATTAATACTATTGATAGTGTATTAGATGTGAATTTGGAAGATGAAACAATCAGTAACAAGTTGTATGATGGAATCCAAAAAAATGTAAAATTAAAAAATATAACTTTTGGGGATTGTGTTTTTAGAAATGTTGATTTTAATGAAATTGAATTTGATGGTGTTGATTTTGTAAATGTTAATTTTGAAAATTGTGATTTATCAAATAAACATATGGATGAAAGATTGATAAAAAATGTATTATTTAAAAATGTGAAATTAATTGGTTCGACTTTTGTGGATAGTTTTATTAAGAATGTTAAATTTGATAGTGTTAGTGCGAGGTATGTTAATATGGCTGGAGCTAGAATTAATGATATGAAAATTAATGATAGTGATTTTTCGGAAAGTTCTTTTGTGGAAACTAAGATTAAAAATTTAAATTTATCAGAAGTTAAGTTTACTAAAGCTGAGTTTTTAAATACTCCATTAAATGGTGTTGATTTTTCTTCTTCGGATATTTCTGATGTAATGTTTGATATGATAAGTGTGAAAGGAATGATTGTCAATCAATTTCAATGTATCGATTTAGTGCATTTGCTTGGAGTTAGGATAAAATAAAATAATAGGTAAAAGATTTAAGAGTAAGGAAAGAGGAGCGTCCTATATGTCACATTAATCATGATAGAAATTATAATGCATCAGTTAATATAATGTTTGAAGGTTTAGAAAAATACATGTTATATCTAGAACAAACTATCTAAGCATAAATTTTGATTTTGCTTTTTTACATTTGAAAAATATATTTGTACAAAAAAATTAAGTAATATGATATAATTTAATTAGATATTGTAAAATTGACAAATACATTAAGTTATTATAATATATATCGTAAATTAAATTGTGGGGGGCCTTAATATGGATTTTGAGATTAGAAAAAATGAACTTGATAGTAAATATAAAAATCATGAACCATTAATTTTTCATTATGTTGATGATGGTGAGGAAGATATTGAGCTTGGGTTTAATGATGTTAATTATGAAAAGGCATACTATCAACAAAGAAGTTTATTGGAATTAGAGGAGAGCTATTATAATAAGCAACCAATTCGTAGTTTCTATGGTGATGTAGTTAATTTTGGCGATAAGAATTATGATGCAGTTTATAATAGACGAAAAAAAGAACTTTTAAATTTAAAAGCTGATTTAATGAATCAAAAAAAACAAACAAAACCTTATGTGGGCCAACATTTTAAAACAAAAAATACAGAAGAAAAAGTTCAAAAAACAATTACGGGGAAATTACTTAAGGATATTATGTCACAGGACAGTAAAAAAGTAGAAACTACTGATTCATCTATAATTACTTATATTGGTAATAGACATTTTAGACCAAATGATTTAAATTCAGAATATGCTGTTTTTAAAAAAGATGGTTACTTACATGTTGTTGGTAACTTTACTAGTAATTGGTTAAGTGATAACTATAGTCAAATAGTTGGGAATATGGTTAAAGATAAAGCTATTAAGAATATAAAACTTTGGAATAGATTAGAAATTGGTGATACACCTTTAGATGGTTTTGATGTGAAAGTTAGAGTGAATAATGATGGTAATATCAAAATTATGGGTGATGTTGATGATATTAAATATTATAATCAATTTTTAGGCAATGATTTAGGAGAGCGGAAAGAAGGTAAACATTTTAAAACAGTTGATAATAAAAGTTTTTCTAGTGAAGTACAGGATAAAAACAGAACTTATGCTTTGAGCACTGTTTCTAAAACAGAAGATGATGAGAAGAGTCTAGTTGTTACTTCTAATATTCCTTTGAATAATAGAGCAGAAAAAAAAGATTCTGTTAAGGGTAGAAAAATTACTCGTAAAGTGGCTAAGCCTTCTTTAATTAAAAGAGGAATAGAGAAATTTAAAGGCTTAGATAAATGGACGAAAGTAGCAATTGTTGCTGGTGTAATTGTAATTGTTGGAGTTGGTGTGTTTGTCCTTGGTCCACAAATTATAAATGGAATTAATCAATTGATTAGTCCGGAAAATGTAGATGTTGCAAATCAAGTGACTCAGACGGCTTCAACCGTTCAAGATACTGTATCACAAGCAGCTCAGTCTATAGATTATTCTAGTATAGGAGAAGGGCATACAGTGTTTAGTAATGCCGCTGATGCGGCTAATAATGTAAATGGTGTTATTTCTAATCAATGGTTCAGTAATAATCCTATAGATGTATTTAATACAGCTACAAATAGTTATATGGGTTTAACTCCTGATCAGCTTAATGATCCTAATTTGCTTGCAGAGTTAGCTAAAGATCCTAATAATACAATGTTATTTGGTAATAGCATGTCTGATCCTTCTGGATTTATTGGATTGGATGATGTTGTAAATACTGTTACAAAAATGAGATAAAGGGGGATGCGTTAATGGAAAATGGTTTACACACGGTAGTGGAATTTGATGAAAATGATAAATGGTTTGTTTTAGCCGAGAAGGTTATAGATGGTTTTAAATATAGTTATTTAGTAAGAGTTAATCAAACTGAAGATGATTTTATAGATGAATATCAAGTGGTTAAGAGTTATTTTGATGGTAAGGATGAATATATGGATGTAGTTAATGGTGATGAATTAAAACAAATAGTTCCATTATTGGTACCTGAAGCAAAAGAATATATTGATCATCCTGAGAGGTTAAAACAATTATTAAATGATTGAACGGTTTAGACCGTTTTTTCTATAATAGGAGGGTTTTATGATTAAGACTAAAAAACAAGGATTACTTATAGTATTATCTGGTCCAAGTGGTAGTGGTAAAAATACCGTTTGTGATGAATTTAAGAAAAACAATTCGAATGTTTGGGAATCTATTTCAATGACTAGTAGGAAGCCACGCAAGGGAGAAGAAGATGGTAAAGCATATTATTTTGTAAGTGAAGAAGAATTTGAAAAAAATATTAAAGAGGATAAGATGCTTGAGTATGCTAGATTTGCAGGTAATTATTATGGGGCGCCTAGGGATAGTGTACAAAAACATTTAGATAAAGGTGAAGATGTTATTTTGGTAATTGAAATTCAAGGAGCTTTACAAATTAAGAAAAAAATTCCTCACGCTTTATTTATATTTTTATTGCCACCTAGTATGAGAGAACTTAAAAGAAGATTAACGGATAGAAATACTGAAAGTAAAGAGAAAGTGATGGAAAGATTTGAAACGGCATATAAAGAAATTAATGAACTTTCTAAATACAATTATGTGATTGTTAATGATATGGTTAAAACAGCCGCTGATAAATTAGAAGCAATTATTAAAGCCGAAAGGTGCAGGGTAGATAGAATTGAAGAGGTGTTTTTGGATAGTCCAGAAGAAAAAATTCATGAAACTTTGGTTGATAAAGATTTGGAAAATAAATTAATTGATGTGAATAAATTTTAAGGGTGATAAAATTATGAGATTATTTGTTGATGATTATGTGCAAGTTAGATATGTGAATTTATATAATAGAAAAATCCAACAAGATATTAAAATTTTAGCTATTGGGGATGTACACATTAGTGATATGGTGAGTGTTAAAAAAATAGAAAAGGTGAAAACACAAATTTTAAAAGAACAAGCTGATTATATTGTTTTTGTTGGTGATTTAATTGACCGGGTAGAAGAACTTAAGGACCCTAATTCTTTTTCAAAGCTTGATGATTTATTAAAGTTTTCAGCTAGCACTGCCCCTACATTTGTTATTTTAGGTAATCATGATTATATTCAAAGAGAAACTCATGATAGTCATTTAAGGGAAATAAGTGAGGTAATAAAAGATATTCCTGGTGTTATTTTATTAGATAATGATATATATTTTGATGATAAAATTTGGTTTATGGGATATACAGAAACTAAAGAATATTATGTTAAAGAAAAATATGACTTTAAGTCTTTTTATGATGATTTTAAAAGTCATGATTTATTATATAAAAATATTGATACTAAATTACCAGCAGTAGCACTTATTCATTCGCCAGAGTTTAGTTTTGATAAAAATTGTTTAAGTTTACTTAAAGACTATGATTTGATTATATGTGGTCATACTCATGATGGATGTGTGCCTTTTGGTTTTGGAAATTTTAAAAGCGGGATTATTAGTCCTAAAAAAAAGTTTTTTCCTAAAAATGTGCGCGGTCTTAGAAAAGCTAGTAATAATTATATTTTAACGACTGGTGGTATTGTGAAAATTCAAAAATGTGCACCTAAATTATTACATCCATTTAATCATTTATGTCCGATGCAGTTGGATGTAATTACACTTAGTAATAAGAAATGTGTTAATGTTAGAAAAAAGTGGTATTAGAAAGAGGAATGTAGTTATGAATTTGAAAGAGATGCAGAAGGAAATATGGCAAAATAAAGTTAATAAAGGATTTAATACAACTAATGTCGAAAAGGAATTTTGTTTACTTTATGGTGAAGTTGGAGAAGCATTTAATGCTTATAATAAAAAGAAAAATGATTTGAATGAGGAAATTGCTGATATTGCCATTTATTTATTTGGTTTATCTGAAATGTTAGGTTTTGATTTGGAAGATGAAATTGTAAAAAAAATTAAAAAAAAAAAAAAAAGAGTTTATAAGAGTGTTGATGGGGTTAATATTAGAATCAGTGATTAATAGTTTAAGCTGTTTTTTTAAATTATTAATGAGAATATAAATATGTTTGAAGTTGTGTATATTATATAAATTTATAACAGAATATTGATTTATTTTTAAGTGTTATGTTAATATATGTAAAAAATATATTTTTGAGAGAGGAGTAGTATTTTTTATGAAAATAGTATTAATGGCTGGTGGTAAAGGAACAAGATTATGGCCTTTATCAACAGATAGCTTGCCAAAACAATTTATATCAATTTTTGATAATAGCCAATCAATGTTAACTTCAACCTATAGCAAAATAAAAAAATTAAATAGCAAAATATATGTTTCCACTCAAAGAGAATATGCTGACATAGCATTGTTACAGACAAATAATTCTGCAAACATAATATGTGAACCATTCTCTCATGATACATTTGCAGCCTTTTTAAATGTAGCAGTATATTTAAAATACGAAGATAATGTGGATGAAAATGAATTTGTTGCCATAATTCCAACAGATCATGATGTAGATAATAAATTTTATAATATATTGTTCAAAGCTGAAAAACTGTTGCAAGATTCTAATAAAGATTTTTGTTTAGTAGGTATAAGGCCTGCCTATCCATCTACACAATATGGTTACATTTTACATGAAGGCTCATATGTTAAACAATTTATTGAAAAACCAAATAAAACTAAAGCAAAAAAATTAATATCTGAAAATGCTGCATGGAATAGTGGTATTCTTGTATTTAAATTAGGTGCAATGATAAAAATTGCAAAAAAATATAGTAATGGTAAAAATTATAAAGATTTTTTAAATAATTATAATTTGTTACCAAAAATTAGTTTTGATTATGAAATACTTGAAAAAATGTCTGATTTGATGATTGTATTAAGTAATAAATCATGGAAAGATTTAGGAAATTGGAATACGCTTTATGAAAAAATTTCTATGCCTGATAATTTTAATACAAACATAATTAATACCGAAAATAAAATAATAAAAAATTATGGGGTAGAAAATTCGTTGATTATAAATTCCCAAAATGGCATTGCTATGTATTCAAAGTTGCATAATGAAATAGTAAGAAAAGATTGGGGTAATTATCAATTATTAAAATCATATGAATTTGATAATTTAGTTATAGAAATAAAATTGTTACATGTTGAATCGAAAAAAAGTATTAATTTTTTTGAAAATAACCACTATATATTTTGTGTAATAACTAGTGGTTCAGGAGAAATTACGATCAATAATCAATTAAAGAAATTAACAATAGGTAGTAATTATTATATTAATGCTAAAGATAAATATACAATAAAAGCAAATGAAGATTTAGAAATATTCTCTATAGTTCAAAAGCATAAAATTGATGATAAATTGTAAAGAGAGTATGATATGCGTCCTATAAGATACGAAAATATTAAAAGAGTATTAGATATATTATTATCTATAATTTTTCTCGTAATAACATTTCCGATAATTATTTTAATTTCAATTATTGTGACAATTCAATTTAAACATTTACCTATTTATAAGCAAAAAAGAATAGGAAAAAAAGGAAAACCATTTTATATTTATAAGTTTCAAACAATGGTTGATGATTCAAATAAGATATTTGATAATTTTTCCAATGAATTAAAAACGAAATATTATAAAAATTATAAATTGGAAAATGATCCTCGTGTAACAAAAATTGGTTCTATTCTTAGAAAATTTTCATTAGATGAATTACCACAATTAATAAATGTTTTAAAAGGCGAAATGAGTTTAGTGGGTCCAAGGCCAGTTGTAAAAGAAGAATTAAAAAAATATGGTAAAAATATTGATAAACTTTTAAGTGTAACACCTGGAATGACAGGCTTTTGGCAAGTTAATGGGCATAATAATTTAACATATAATAAAAGAATAAAACTTGATATGTTTTATATAGATAATATTTCTTTCAAATTAGATGTGTTAATAATTATGAAAACTTTTACATTATTTTTTAAAAGGAAAAGTGAAAAAATATGAAACCAGAAATTATATTATTAATGAAATTTATACCTGCTCCAGCTTATAGTGGTGGAGCCAAACGTAATTTATCTTGGATAAAATTCTTAAGTAAACATTATAAAGTAAATTTAATAGGTTTTTTCGATAAAAAATATAATGATTCTAAGATATCAGACTTAAAAAAATATAACATAAATATATATGGATTTACTTTTAAAAGAAATATAATCAAAAATTCATTTAAAAGTCTGATGTTCCATAAATCGTTAATTAATTTGCAATATTATGATAAAAATATAAAAACATTATTAAATAATATGCTTCAAAATAACAATATTTCATTTATAATGTGTGAAGAATTGGCAATGATGAATTATTGTACGAACCTTAACGTTCCTATTTATTTTGATGATCATAATATTGAATACATTTTAATGAATAGAACTGCTAATTATAATTCATTACCATTAAAATTGCTTTTAAAAAGAGAAGCAAAGTTAATAAAGAAAGAAGAATTAAAAAGTTTCAAAAAGGCTAAGAAAATTTTTGTCGTAAGTGATACAGATAAACAACAGATTAATAATAAGTATAGTAATAAGACAATTGTAGTTAATAATTGTTATGAGATACTAAAAAAGCCGACTTTACAAGATTTACAAAAAAATATTGTCTTTGTTGGAAATATTTCTTGGAAACCAAATCTTCATGGTATAAAACATTTTATTCGAAATATCTTTCCTAAAGTATTACAGAAAGAAAATGATATAACACTGCACATTATAGGTTCTAATATTCCAAAACAAATTAAACAAATAACTAGTTCTAATATTGTAATACATGAAAACGCAAGTGAAAGAGAAAAAAATAAAATAATTGATGAAAGTAGAATATGTATAGTTCCAGTTTATTTTGGAAGTGGTACTAGAATAAAAATTTTAGAATATTGGGCACATTATAAGCCTGTAATTAGTACTACAATTGGAGCAGAAGGTTTGAAAAAATCTAGTGGTACATATATATGTGATGATGATGATCAATTTGCAAATCTAATTATTAATTTAATGAATGATAAAAATAGAATAAATAAAACGGGAGAAGAAAATCACAAAATTTTTATTGAAAATTATTGCGAGGAGATAGTTTATGGAGATACTTTATATAATGCCATCAATACCAAATGAATTTTCTAGAATAAGAACATTAAATTTATTAAAGTCTTTTAAGGAAAATGGTTGTAAAGTTGATGTAATTGCTCTTTATTCAAATAAAAAAGAATTAAAAGAATTAAATAATAATGAACTTTTTGATAATATTATTGTTGTTAAATATTCTAAAATTATGTCTTATGTTAATTGTTTTATAGGTCTATTTTTACCAATACCATTGCAAAATATGTATGTTTTTAGTATGAAATTACATAGAATTTTATCTAAAATTGATAAAAACAAATATGATTTAATTTATATTAAAAGATTAAGAATGGCTGGATATGCTAAACATTTTGATAAAAATAAGACTTATATAGATTTGACGGACAGTTTAACAAAATACTATGAAAGAGCTAAAAATTTTTCTAAAGGATTTTCAAAACTTTTAAATATGGAAGAATATATAAAACATTTGAAATATGAAATTAAAATTGCAAAACAATATAATACAATAATTTGTTCTGAAGATGATAAAAAATATTTGGAAAATAAACATAATACTAAATTAAATAATATGAAAGTGATATATAATACAATTGATACAACAAAATGGTATAATAAAAATCTAAGAAATAAAAATAAGAGAAATAAATTAGTGTTTTCTGGAGTCCTGGACTATTTTCCAAATACCATAGCGGCAGAGTTTATAATTAATGAAATAATGCCCAAATTGCCAAATAGTTATTCGATTACTTTTGTTGGTAAAAACGTGCCAAATGTATTAAAGAAATTTGAATCTGAGCGAATACATTTTACAGGTTATGTTGACGATATGAAACAAGAATTACAGAAATATGATATTTATTTATGTCCTATATTTGCAGGTTCTGGATCAAAAAACAAAATTTTACAAGCATCTTTAGTTGGATTACCAATAATAACTACTCATTTGGGTATTGAAGGATTGAAAAAAGAAATGGAACGATTTGTTTTTATTGCTGAAAGTAGTAATGATTTTATAAATCAGATAAAAAAAATAAATACATTAGATATTTCAGAAAGAGTTACAAAACAGCAGAAATTCATAATAAAGTTTTATGATTATAAATATTGTACAAAGGATTTGATAAAATGAAAAAAATAATATTAGTATATCATCAGATAAATGAAAAAGATCCTTTTATGAGTGTTACATTAAAAAATTTTAAAAAACAAATAGATTATTTAGTAAAGAAGCGCTTTTCATTTTGTAATATAGAACAATTAATGGAGAAAAAGCATGGAAATTATGTTTGTATAATTTTTGATGATGGATATAAATCGATTATTCCAGCTATAACATATTTAAAACAACGTAATTTAAAATATTCATTAGCAGTGATTCCAAATAGATTAAATGAACCAAAATATTTAAATAAAAAAGATCTTGATGGAACATTATATTTTCATACTAAAAATCATTTGGATTTAACTCAATTATCTACGCAAAAATTAAAAGATGAATTAAAATGTGATTATGATTTTTATTCAAAATGTGTAGTATATCCGATGGGAAAGTATAACAAAAATGTTATAAAAATAGTTAAAAAAAATTATAAATATGGTTTATCTTTATTACCATTTCATGTTTCAAAAAAATCTAATAATTATGAATTACCCCGTATATGTATAAATGGTTATTTGCCTATGGCAAAATTCAAGTTATTTGTTTCAAAATTAGGAAATATTTATTTGCATTTAGCTTTTTTAAAGCGAAAAATATTAAAACAAGATTATTTAAGTAAGTAGGTGAAAAGATGAAATTAAAAAATATTAAATATCATTTTAAAATAAAACAATTATTAAATTATTTTAAATATAAAACAAGTAAAAAAACGGCCATTTTATCTTATAGACCTATATGGTTATTAATTTATGTTTCTGATTTGTGTAATTTAAGATGTGAAATGTGTCCTCACCATAATGGTAAAACAAATGATTTTTTATTTCAAAAAAATTTAACTAAAGAATTTATGACACCAGAGATGCTTGAAAAAATTTATCAAAAATTTCCTGAAAGTATTTTTGTAATGTTAGGTGGAGTTGGAGAACCTCTTATTAATCCATATTTTAAAGATTTAGTTAGAATAACAGCAAAAAACAGGAAAAAGATGAATTTAATAACAAACGGGGTGCTTTTAAACGAAGAAATGGCTGACTATTTATTGTTAAATAAATATGTTAATCAGATTTCGGTTAGTCTTAATGCCTCAACTGCAGAGGAATATATTAGTATTTGCAAGATCAATAAATTTGATGAGGTATGTAAAAACATAAGATATCTGGTAAAAAGAAAAAAGGAATTAAAAAGTAACGTAGAAATTGTTGTAAGTGGGGTATGCAGTCATCAATTTGTGGATAAAAGCATTGATTTTTTAAAGTTTTGTGATTCATTAAATGTCGATAGAATTGATTTGCATAGATATATTGATTTTGATGTAATAGGTGGTTTAACTGACATAGATGAAATGCATGATGATATGAAGAAGATAGCTGATTGTGCAAATAAATTACATACAAAAACAAACTTGCCACATAGTATAAGTAAAAAAACATACAAAAAAGCATGTGATTGGTATTTTAAAAATTTATCTTTTGATGCCAAAGGAAATATGGGCAGTTGTGGTAGAGTGATTAATCCTGACAAAAAATATGGTAATATTGATGACGAGGGCGATATATGGAACAATGAATATATGCAAATGATGAGATCAAGATTCTTGGAACCAGATGACGTAGTTACAAAATATTGTGAAAAATGTGTTGAAAATCATTTGAAACAGAGTGATAACTATGATTAGATTATCATTTATAATTTCTAGTATAGGGAAGTCAGATAGATTAGATCATTTAATAAATCAAATCGATTCTATGTTTTATAATAAAGAAATTATTTTAGTGGATAACAGCAGAAACAAATTGTTATATAAAAAATATTATAAGAGTTCTAAATGCCGATATATTTATGAGGGTAATCAAGGATCAAGCTATGCTAGGAATACAGGTGCTAAAGAAGCAAAAAATGAAATGCTAATATTTCTTGATGACGATATTGTTTTAAGTGATAATTTTAAAAATATAGACTTTTTATCATTATATAAAGATGAAAAGTTTGGAATTGCTGGTGGAAAAATTATCGTAAGTAATAAGCCAAAATATTTACCCAAAAAATATACTTACTTAGCTGGTGAAAAAGATTTTGGTAATAAATTAATTAATATGCCAAGTTATCATTATCTTGGAGGATGCCTTTTGATTATAAAAAAGAAAACGTTTGACTTATTTAAAGGATTTGATGTGCAGTTTGGACATCAAGGTAATATTATTGGAGCGAATGAAGACATTATTTTTCAAGAATTAATTAGAAAAGCTGGATTAAAGGTAGTTTATATACCTGAGGCTACAGTTTACCATTTTTGGAATGAAAATGAAGCAAAAGCTCTTGAAAGAGTTAGAAAACAAGGTGTAGTTGATAGAATGACAGATGAAAAATATTTTAAAACTCGTATGATATTAAAATTAATTAAATATAAAATGTTTATTTTTATTTTTAAAAACAATAAAAAATTATCTAAAGAAATGCAATATGATTTGGAAAGGTATAAAAGTTATGTTAATAGTAAATAAATATTCTTATATTGATAAAAAATTAATGAATTGTTGGAATAATTTGTGGCAGAAAAGTTCTAGTAAAACTTTTTTTAATTCATATGACTGGTTTCGTATTTGTTTACAGACATTTAACTATCAACAATATTTAATTATTACAGTTGAAGAGAATAATAACTTAGTTGCTATATTACCACTAGTAAAAAATAAAAAGTGTTTTGTTTCACCTGGTGAAAGATATTTGGATAATACAACACTTTTAATAAAAAACAGTTATGAAAATATAATACCAATTATTATAGAATTTATTCAAAAAAATAAATTTCAAGTCGTTTTAAATGAAGTCGGAGAATCATTAAGCAAATATTTTCAAAACATTCCTAAAACATTTTCTTCTAATAATCCAAAAGCATATCTAGAAAATGGTATTGAAAATATTATTAAGCATAAAGAGCTTAGGTATTTAAAAAGAATAATGGAAAAAAATAAAGAACATATATATTTTTCAGTTTATAAAGGTTTGGAGTGTTATGAACAAATAGAGAGAATTTTTGCAATAGAAAAAGAAAGTAATAAACCACAATTAAAAAAAGATATATTTAGAAATCAAAAAGCTAGAATATTATTTAAATATATTTCTAATACGAATAATTCATTACTAATAATTTTAAAATATAATAATAAGGATATTGCTCATTTATTTTCGCTAGTTTATGATAAAACAGTTATGGCCTACCACATGGCATATAATAAATATTATTCGAATTTACAACCAGGCAAATTGATTTTTATTAATTTGATGGAATATATGTTAGAAAATAATTTACAAATTTTAGATTTTTCTCGTGGTGATAGTATTTTAAAAAGACATTTCAGCAATGATTCAACAAAAAAATATAATTTATATATTAATTGTAATATATTTATCAGAATAAAAGCTATAGTACAAAATTTTATATATTATATCAAAGGTACTAAAATATATAAAAGAATAAAAAAAATAATTAAAAGAAAGTAGATGAAATAATGAAAATCGAAAGTATAATTATATTAGGAGGTAGTTCAGGAATCGGCAAAGCGACTGTTGAGTTGATTAGTAAAACCTATAGTAATAATCAAATAATTATTGTTGATAAAAATAATGTGAATTTTAATTTTAAATATAAATTTTATCAATTAGACTTAGCTAATGAAGCAGAAGTTCTAAAATTTATTAAATATATTAAGGATATACCAGTAAAAGCCTTTATTAATTCTGCTGGTTTCCAAGAAAATGTTGATATATTAGAACTTTCATCTAAACAAATGCATGAAATGTTTCAAGTTACTTTACATTCTATTTTTTTGATCGAACAAGCTGTTTCAAAAGGGATGATAAAAAATAAAATTAATAATGCATCACTTGTTAATGTCACATCTATTCATAGTCATATAATTAGAGAAATAGCTCATTATTCTTCATCAAAGGCAGCACTTAACATGTTAACAAAAGAATTCGCTTATAAATTATCTTCTTATAATATTAGAGTTAATGCTGTTTTGCCAGGGTCTATTAATACACCATTATTACAAAAAGATTTATATAATGAAGCTTTATTAAAAGAATCGGCAAATCAAATTCCACTAAAAAGGCATGGTAGTCCTAACGAAGTAGCAGAAGTAATATTGTTCTTAATTTCTTCTAAAGCTAGCTATATAACTGGAGCAGAAATTGTCGTTGATGGCGGTTTATCATTAGTAATATAAAGTCTAGTAGAAAAAGGAGAGTTTATGTATAATAAAATGGCTATTAATCTTGGATGGAGTGGTGATGGTAAAATTGAAGAAAATTATTATAAGTGGCTTAATATTTGTAAAAAACATAATATAAATTTTGTTCGAATATTTTTATGTAGTTGGAGTATTAATGCACTATATAATAAAAAATATATTACGGTTTTAAATAATGTTATAAGTTATGCTTTAGAAAAGAAAATCGAAGTGTGTATAGTGTTAAATAACTTTGTTGATTATAATGTAAAAAATTATTCAGATATTAATGATAAGCGTTTTTCTTGGCTTTCAAATCCATATTATAATAAATATAAAAAGCAAAAAAAATTTTTTCAAATTTTGGATAATAATTATTTAAGTAGAGTTATTAATATTTTAGAATTAATATATAAGTATGATAATGTTAAATATATAGAAGTAATGAACGAAATAGATCAAATTCATTGTTCTAACAATATTTTAATAAATTGGGCAAATCTTTTAATAGAAAATTTGACTAAAAAGTTTCAAGATAGATATATATATACTTGCAGTATATCGAATCATATGTTATTTACAAAATTTAAAGAAAAAATGAATTGTTATGTAGATTTACATATGTATAGTTTTCCCTATGAAAATGCTATTGAAAACATTGAGTACATTATGGATAAACATAATGTTTTGTATTTAGGTGAATATGCTAAGCATTCTGATAGTTCTTACATAAATGATATGGATTCTAAAATGTATTTTATTTCTGGATTATGGGGATCATATTTTTATAATTTAACATATACTCCAATGCATTGGTGGTGGGAAGAAACATTAAATGATAGTGATTATCTTTCATTGATTGATATATATAATTTGATTAGTGGAAAATTAGATACTGTTAAAAAAGTAGAAAAAATAAATTTACTGTATAAAATTTATGGCGAACTAAACACATTTAATCAGTCAGAAAAAAATAAAATTAAGGAAAGACTCAATAATCTTATTAAACACCCTTTATTTGTTATTAATGAATTAAAAAGTATCAAAAAATTTATAATAAAAAAAGGTATTAAGCAACATGGAGTCATTTTTAGAAAAATTATGTTTGATAATGGTTATATTTATTATTTAGAATGTAATAATAATATTATGATAAATGAAAAAATTGATAAAAAATATATTATAGATTTAAAAAATGGAAAAAAAAGAAAATACACCAATAAACTTGAAAAGGGCAACTATCTTATTTTTTAAAATAAATACAAAAAGGCTTTTTAATATAGAATGATGAATTATATTTCAACATTTTTTCAAATGTAAAAATTGAAATATTATTTGAATCTACATTACAAACCAAAAGATAATTATCAAAAAAGTCCATATCACGTGGATTTTTTCCATGTGATGATATGGTTTGAATTAAAATTGGTTTCATTTTATTTTTTATATTAAAAATATGAATTTTATTGGTTTCTCTAGCAGTTGTAAATAAATAATTATTATATATTTTTATAGCACATCCAATACCGTCTGCAATTTTGATACTATCAATAAGTTTATAATCTTTAAAAATAAATAATTCATTTGTTTTTTCACTAATTATGTAAAATATATTATCATGTATGATAATATGTCTAGGTTCTGTTCCACTTTTAAATTTATGTAAACAATTTAATTGCATATTTGAATTTATAAGTAATAATCTATCATTTTTGTCTACAACAATTATTTCTTTGTTGTATTCTATAGCACAATGTGGTAATGAATTTTTGATGTAAAAAGTGCATTTTTGTTGATTATTATCATATATACAAACAGAGTTACTTGAATAATTGCATATTGTAATGTATTTACCAACATTAATATGGCACGGATTAATTCCATAAGAATTTTGCTTTTTAATAGAATAGTTATTTAATATAATTAAATATCCATTATCCCATTTATCATTTTCATTTAAAGCATATAAAGTATTGTTTTTAAATTGCAAATACGAACAATATTGTAGGTTTTTATATGTTTTGATATGTGTTAAATTTCCTTTGTTAAAAATAAATTCGGATAACGCTTTGTTTTTAGTATATGTGCCAATAAAAATTTTTCTCATAAATATATTGTATCATAAAACATCTCTAATAACATTATAAAAGATATAGACTTTATAATAGAAAATTGATAAAATATTTTAAACATATTTTGATTAAGCATTTATGTAATAAGTTAAATAGGAGATGGTGATAATGAAAATTAATTTACATATACATTCAAATACTTCTGATGGTAGTTTATCAGTAGAAAAATTAATGGATACTCTAAAAAAATATCATTATGATTTAGTTGCACTAACTGACCATGATACAGCTGTTGGTAATGAAATAGCTAAAAAAATTTGTAAAATTAATTTTATTGAGGGAATAGAGATTACTAGTTATATTCCCATGAATTTGAAATTATATGACTCGTCTTTTGGCTTACATATGGTTGGATTAGGTATAGATTCTGGAAAAATGAATAAAGAAATGGAAAAAATAAAAGATAGAAAACAAAATGCATTTTTAAAAATATTATTGAAAAAGGGGTATTCAAAGGATGAAATAACACATTTAGTTTTTAAAGGCGATTTAGATTTAAATAATAGAATTTCACTGGCTAATTTTTTAACTAACAAAGGTCATTTTTCTAGTGTTGAAGAGGCGGTAAATGAGTTTTCATTATCATTATATGCTCCAAGCATATCTGAAAGTATTGAACTAATTCATAAATGCGATGGAATAGCTATATGGGCTCATCCATATATTATTTGTAAAAATGGAGATTATTCTATAAATAGTAATGAAGTAGAGCAAATATTTAAATATATGGTTAATAATGAAATAGATGGATTAGAAAGTTATTATTTACAGTTTACTAATGAGCAACAAAAATTTTTAGAATTATTAGCAAAAAAATATTCTAAAATGTCTTCTACTGGTACAGATTTTCATGCTGATTTTGCTTGGGAGTATAAATTATTGGAACAAACTACCCCTATAGATGAAAAGATGATACAATACTTGAATGATCAACAGAAAATATTAAAAATAAGGTAATTTAATTTTTATGTTATGGATTTTATAATAAAATTTTGATAAAATTATTACAAGGTGATACTTATGAAAAACTGTTATGTTTCTACTTTTATTAGTGGACTTTCATCTGTTATTCGGCAATTAATAATCAAAGAAATTGCAGACGTAGAGATTATACAAGTTTTTGATGGCTTAATAGTTTATAAAACTAAAGATTTGGATAAAGTATGTAAGCTTAAATTTGTGAACAATACTTTTTTGCTTTTAGGTCTTCAAAAAACAAATTTAGATACTTCATTTAATAATGAAATGAGCAAGTTAGTAAAAAGATTAAATTTAAATTTTTCAGTTATTAAAGAGCATATTAAACCTTTAAAAAAGAAAAATTTTAAAATCATGGCTATAGATAAAAATAAACCTGTTAGTATTGATTACCATATAACAAATAATTTGGAAAGTATTATTTCTTCAAAACTTAATATTCATATAAACAAAAGAAATCCAGATTTAGAATTTATTTTTTTAAGAAGAACTGAAGGTATTATGTTATTTATGTTAAAATTAACTTATAATAGGGTAACTGAAAAGAAATTAGCTCAAGGAGAATTACGACCAGAACTTGCTTATTTAATGGTTTCTTTAGCTAATCTTAATGAAAATAAGATTGTTATGGATCCTTTTTGTGGATATGGTTCTATTCCAAAACAAATTGTTAGAAATTTTAAATATAATATGTGTTTTGCTAGTGATAATAATGAAGAACTTATAAAAAAATTAAAAAAAGAGTATAAAAATAACAATAAAAAATTATTTATAAAACAAAGAGATGCTTTAAATCTTTCATATTTTGAAGATAATTTTATTGATTCTATAGTTACAGATCCACCATGGAATATATTTGATAAAAAAGAAGAACATTTTACTAAATTTTATAGAAAAATGTTGGTAGAATTAAATAGAATTTTAAAAGATGATGGTATTTTAATTGTTTTAATGGGTAATATTTTAGATTTTGAAAAAGCTTTAGATGATGTGAATTTGTTTAAAACAGATGAAGTTTTTAAAATATTAGTAAATGGGAAAAAGGCAAATATTTATGTATTAAGTAAATATAAATAAAATAATGTTGTTAAAGGTGTTTATACATCTTTTTTTTGTAACCAAATGCCTACTTTTACATATTTTAATGTAGGGGTGAAGATATGAATAATTTACAAGTTGTTATAGATGCTGGACATGGAGGAACGGATCCTGGGGCTGTAAGTAGTTCAGGGGTTAGAGAAAAAGATTTAACTTTAATGATTAGTCAGTATATGCTTGAAGAATTTCAAAAAAGAGGCGTTCCAGTTACTTTAATTAGAGGTACTGATGAGACTATTTCTCCAACTGAAAGAGTAAATAGAGTACTTGCTGCATACGGGGATAATCCTAATGTGGTTGTTATTTCTAATCACATTAATGCAGCTGGTTCTGGGATACAAGGAGCAGAAGGGGCAGAGGTAATATATGCTTTGAGAGATAACAGTAATTTAGCTTCTAATATTTTAACGGCTTTAGGAAATGCTGGTCAAAAGATGCGAAAGTTTTATCAAAGAAGACTTCCTAGTGATACTTCTAAAGATTATTATTTTATGCATAGAAATACTGGAAGTAAAACTCATCCAGTAATTGTAGAATATGGTTTTATTGATAATCCAGAAGATTTAGCTAAAATACAAAATAATTATAAAGAATATGTCGATGCTGTGGTTGATGCGGTTATTGCAACTTATGAAGGTGAGACTATACCATCTTTGCCAGGAAGTGGTAATTATTATGTGGTTCAAAATGGTGATAGCTTATGGAAGATAGCTAATAAGTATGGAATTACAGTAAATGAGCTTAAGAGTTTAAATGGTCTTACGAGTAATAATTTAACGGTAGGGCAAATATTAGAAGTTCCTAGCAGTTCTAATACATCTGAAACATATACAGTAAAATCTGGTGACAGTTTATGGAAAATTGCCAATCAGTTTGGTTTAACGGTAGCGGAACTTAAAAGTTTGAATGGGCTAAATAGTGATAATTTGAGTATTGGTCAGGTGCTTAAGGTTAGTAATTCTAATGGTTCTTCTAATAATAATTCTAATAATACATATACAGTAAAAGCGGGCGATAGTTTATGGAATATTGCTAATAAGTATGGAGTTACAGTAAATGAACTTAAGAGTTTAAATAACTTAACTAATGATAGTTTGAGCATTGGTCAGGTACTTAAAATTCCAAGTAGTTCATCTAATAACTCTAGTAATACATATACAGTAAAAGCAGGTGACAGTTTATGGAATATTGCTAATAAATATGGAATAACTGTCGATGAGTTAAAAAATTTAAACAATTTAACAAGTAATACATTAAGTATCGGTCAAGTATTAAAAGTGCCTAGTGGTGGTAATACATATACGGTAAAAGCAGGTGACAGTTTATGGAGCATTGCTAATAGATATGGGATAGCGGTCGATACGCTTAAAAGTTTAAATGGTCTTACAAGTAATACTTTGAATATTGGTCAAGTATTAAGGTTACCATAGAAATAATTTTATTTAATATTTTTAACAAGGTCAAATCTGTATCCTTGTTTTTTCATGTTATTAATGAAAGTGTCTAAAGCTAAATAATTTCCTTTGTTTTTGGGATGCATTAAGTATATAGCTCCATTATGGACTCTTTTAGTTAATTCATTTAAGGCTTTTTCTTTGGTAACATTTTCTTTATAGTCTAAATAATCAGCACTATAAAAGTATGTTTTATAACCCAAGTCTTTCATTATTTGTAAATCGCGAAAACTCCATTCACCTCTTGGGTCACGATATACTTTTTCCATTTCTTTTCCAGTTATTTGGTAATATGTTTGTTCAACCTCTTTAATTTCACTTAAATATTTATCAAAGCTTTCTTTGGTGGCTAGGGAAGGCATGTTTAAATGATGAGATGTGTGATTGGCAATGGTGTGACCTTTTTCAGCCATCTGTTTAATTAATTCGGCATTTTCTTCAATGAATTTGCGGCATAAGAAGAATGTTGCTTTAACATTATTTTTATTTAAAACATCGACAATTTCTTTAACATAGGTTTCAAGACCACCTTCATCGAAAGTAAGGTATAGAACTTTTTCATTAGGGCCCATAAAGAAAGCATTATATTTTTTTAATTCATTTATATCAGCTCCTCCAGAAGGCCTTTTACCGTCTAGTTTGTTATTACTCCACCAACCTCTATTTTGATTATCAATATTGTCATATTCATCTTTATAAATTATTTCTTTTCTTTGAATTATTTTAATAAATCTATGAGCTTCAGCTGTTTCATTTTTGGAATTGGTGACGGTATATATTAATTCGTAAGTCCCAATTTTTCCATTTTGAACTTTTCCTTTTATTTTGACTTGGTTTGTTAGGTCGCCATCTTTAGGATCGGTTGCTTTATAGCCCGGTTCTTTATATTGTTGGTCTTGATAGATGGTTATAATATGTTTTCCTGATAAAGTAATTTTAGGTATTTCAATTTTATTTTTAGTAATAAATTTAAGGTAAATCGCCAGCGCTATTAAAATAACAAGGAATGATGATAATAAAATTTTTATTTTTTTTAACATTTTTCGCACCTCAACATATTATACTGAATACGTTATTAAATTATGATGAATGTATTTAATAATTGTACTTTTAAAAAAAGTAATATATAATTAATGTAGGAGGTAGGGGCATGAAAATAACAAAAGATATTAATAATGCAATTTTTAGAGAGTACGATGTTAGAGGAATTTATGGTGAAGATTTGAATGAGGATGTGGCTTATACAGTTGGTAAGGCTTTTGGTAGTTATGTCAAGGAATTAGGTGAAAGTAAGGTTATATTAGGTCATGATAATAGGGATAGTCATTTTGAACTTTATCCGGCTTTAATGCAAGGCATTTTGGATAGTGGAATGAATGTGCTTAGTTTAGGTTTAGTTACGACACCGATGCATAATTTTGCAAAAATATATTATGATGTGAATGCGGGAATAATGGTGACAGCTAGTCATAATCCTAAAGAGTATAATGGATTTAAGATGTCGGTTAAAAAAGAAGATTCATTATATGGGAAAGATCTGCAAGCTTTTAAACATTATTTAGATTGTTATGATTTTAAAAATGGAAAAGGAACTATAATTAATGAAGATGTTTTTCCGGCATATCTTGCTAATTTAAAAAAATCTTTGAATTTTGGTTATCGTAAAATTAAAGTGGTAGTGGACTGTGGTAATGGTACAGGTAGTGTTTTTACCGAAAATATATTAAAAGAATTTAATATAGAGTATGAACTTTTATATGCTGAAAGTGATTCTAATTTTCCAAATCATATTCCCGATCCAGCAGTTAAAGATAATTTGCGTGATTTAGGTGAGAAGGTTAAAGAATTAGGTTATGATTTAGGAGTTGCTATCGATGGTGATGCTGATAGATGTGGCTTAGTTTTAGAAGATGGAACGTTTATGTCTGCTGATATGATTATGATTTTATTTTATAGAGATTTGGCTAAGCAGATGGAAGTAAAAAAAGGTGTGTTTGATGTTAAGTGCTCAATGAGTTTAATCGATGAGATTAAAAGACTTGGCTTGAAGCCTTGTATGAATAGAACTGGTAGTGTATATTGCCGAAGATATGTGAATGAAAATGATTTAGATTTTGGTGGGGAATATTCTGGACATTTATTTTTTAGAGATAGGTATTTAGGTTTTGATGATGGAATTTATGGTATTCTTAGAATTATGGAATTACTTTCGCATAGTGATAAAAAGATAAGCGAATTATTTGCTGGAGTCAATCATTATTTTTCGACTGAGGAGTTAAAAATAAGAGTTACTGATGAGAATAAATTTAAAATAGTTGATAAAGTAATAGAATATTCAAAAGAAAAGAATTATGAATATTCATTAGTTGATGGTATTAGAGTAACATTTGATGATGGCTGGGCTTTGGTTAGGGCTAGTAATACAGGACCTGATTTAACGGTTAGATTTGAAGCTAGGACCGCGGAGAAATTAAATGAGATTCAAGATGAGTTTATTAAAGTTATCAATGGTTTAAAATAATTAGTGATTACTTTATAATTTATTAAAGGAGAGAATTATGAAAAACAAAAATATGAGATTTGACATAATATCTAGACCGTTTCCAAGTTTTACAATTACTGATAAACTGCGAGACAATATTAAATCTTATCCATTGAGGTAACAAAATTGTGATGTTAGAATTCGTTTAGGGTTATTTTATACAGAAGAAGAATGGGAAAAGAAACGTAATAAAATATTAAGTAAAAAATTACCGTAAAAACGTTGAAATTATATATGAAATATTATATAATTTCTATATGCCGCAATAGTATAAAGGTATTACGAGGCCATGGTAAGGCTTTAATCGGCGTTCGATTCTCCGTTGCGGCACCATAAGAATATTTTTTTCATTTGAAAATTTTAATATATAGTTGATTGGTGATAAAATGAATTATGAACTTGATTTTAAATTAATGGAATTGTTAAATGAAAATGATTTGCGTCTAGAAAGGTGCAAAGGAAATGACCTAGATGAGATATTAAGTTTATATTCCGAGAGAAAAAAATGGTTTAAACAAAATAGTATAGATCAATGGGATAAATATTTAGAACATCATCCTAAAGAGGAATTTATCGATGAAATAAAGAAAGAATATTTTTTTACTTTAAAAAGAAGTAATGAAGTAGTAGCAGCTTTTGAGTTATCGACTAATAGTAAGTTTTGGAACGATGATACTCAAAATGCTTATTATATTTATAAAATAGTAACTAAGGTTGGTAGCAAGCATTTAGGCAATATAATTATTGATATTTGTAAATATATTACCAAACAAAACCATAAAAAATATTTGCGATTAGATTGTTTAAGTGCTAATCAAAAACTTAATCAAATATATGAAAATTATGGATTTAAATTAATAAAAAAAGGTAAGAAAGATTATTATTCTTACTCTTTAAGGGAATATATAATTAAATAGGTTTTAAAAGTATAAATATTTAAATCCTATTTTTTTGTATATTGAAGATGCTCTTGGAAGAGAAAAAACATTTGTAAAAATTAAATTATATAATTCATCTGCTAAAAATATAAAACATAAGGTATAGCTGATAATTAGAAATGTTTTTTTATTCATATGCCTAGCTAGATAGAAACAAAGTGGGACAATTAGATACATAAGTAATAGACTAGATATTCCAAAGATTAAAACACTTCTTAGACAGACATATCCGTTTATATTTCCGAAGTTTAATATTTCTTCATCGTAGTTCCAGCATCTTACATCGTTAAAGTGTTCCATATAATATCCGCCAATATATTCTAATATGCCACTAGCTATTATACTAATTAAAAAAATATATATCGGATGTTTCCTTTTTTTATATGCTAAAAGGAATATTATAACGGCGCCTATGGCATATATGTTGATCCATGGTAAGAAATTACCTCCACGCCAGTAAAAATGTTTCATACCACTATTAAAAAAATAAAAGATAAATTCATATAACCAACCGAATATACCTGATATAACAATGATTAAACAGATTATTCCTAAAAGAGTTAGTTTATCGAATTTGTAATCATTGTTTAAATAATTTTTAAATTTTTCTTTCATAATTCATACTTCCTTTATTATATTTTATCAAAAAAGTTAGGTGTTTGGAAATATTTATGTATTTCTTTACATTGATTAATCATCATGATATAGTAGTTAATAGATAGTATTATTAAAATAATGAGAAGGTGAATGTATGATTAAAATTTTTAAAAATGAATTAAGTAAAATAAATTTAAATGAAAAAGTTCAAAAGGATTGTTGGATTGATTTGGTTAATCCAACTAAAGAAGAAGTTCAACAAGTATCTTCTACATGTGAAATTGATTCGTCAGTTATTATGCAAGTATTGGTTGAAAAAGAGTTTCCAAGAGTTAAAAAGGTGAGTGGGGGAACTTTGATAGTTATTGATGTTCCTTATATGAAAGATAGAAGTGTAAAAAATAAATATGTCACTTATCCATTAGGAATTATTATATGTGATAATCACATTATTGTAACGGTATCTTTAGTGGAACATGAATTTTTAAAGAAGTTTAAACAAGGTGAAATAGAAGATTTTGATATTGCTCAAAGAGTTAGATTTTTGTTACAAATAATTTTTAATTCAGCTGAAGCTTATTTATATACACTTGATTCTTTAGAAGGCGATATTCAAAAGGTTGAAAAACATACTTATCATTCAACTAATAACAAACAATTACTTAATTTTTTAAATATTCAAAAGTCTTTGGTTTACTTTATTACATCTTTGAAGGCTAACAGTATGGTTCTTGAAAGGTTACAAAAGGAGAATATAATTCCTTTAAATAAAGAAGAAAAGATACTTTTAGAAGATACAATAATTGAAAATAAACAATGTATTGAAAACTGTGCGATATCTAGGGAAATTTTATCTTCAACAATAGATGCATATGGTACAATAATTTCTAATAATTTAAATGTTATTGTAAAGTTTTTAACGGCAATTACAATTGTATTTTCAGTTCCAACTATGATTGCTTCTTTTTTAGGAATGAATGTGCCACTTGGTATTGTAGGAGAAAGTGATTTTTCGTTTTTAATTATTTGTATTATTTCATTTGTTGTGTCACTTATTTTAGCTTGGTGGCTTAGAAAAAGAGATATGCTTTAGATGTTAAGTATATGTCTTTTTTTTGTTTTTTTAGAGTATTGTTTTGAAAGATGTGTTATGATATAGAAGAAAGGTAGGTAATAGAAATGTTACAAGGTAAGGTGGCAATTGTTACAGGTGGTACTAGAGGTATTGGATTTGCCATTGTTAAAAAATTTTTAGATAATGGAGCTAAAGTAGTATTGTTTGGAAGTAAAGAAGAATCTGTTCAAAATGCTTTGGTAAAACTGAAAGGAGAAAATCCAGGATATGAAGTATTTGGAATGCATCCGGATATTACAAATATGAAAGAGGTTCAAAGTGCTTTTGCAGAGATAAAAAATAAATATGGGAAGATCGATATTGTAGTTAATAATGCAGGGATTTCAGCGCGCGATAGTTTATATAATTATAAAGAAGAAGCCTTTGATCAAATTATTGATTTAAATTTAAAGGCTGTATTTAACTGCTGTAAAGTTGGAGCAAGTTATATGAAACAACAAGGCGGTGGAGTTATTTTAAATACTAGTTCAATGGTTAGTATTTATGGTCAAGCAGCTGGCTGTGGATATCCAGCAAGTAAGTTTGCTGTTAATGGGTTAACTAAATCTTTAGCTAGAGAACTTGGTTGTGACCATATTAGAGTAAATGCGGTAGCGCCTGGCGTTATCCATACAGATATGGTAGATAGTTTACCAGAAGAGTTAATTAAACCAATTATTGCATCTATTCCAATTGGAAGAATGGGTGAACCAGAAGATATTGCGAATGCTTTTCTCTTTTTAGCAAGTGATATGGCTAGTTTTATTACGGGAGCTATTTTATCTGTTGATGGGGCTGGAATGTGCTAGAACATTTGGCTATTTTAAGCTATATAATAGGTGTTAGTTATTGACATCTATTTTTATATATAGTAATATGATTATATGAACAAATATTCATATAACAAAGGTGATGAGAATGTATAGTAAAGAGTTTTTAGGAGGATTAGCTGAGTTTTTTAAAATTTTTGGAGATGAAACAAGACTTAGAATCTTGGATTTATTAGTGTCTGGTGAAAAATCTGTAAATGAAATTGCGAGAAGGCTTGATGTCAGTCAGTCGGCAGTTTCTCATCAGTTAAAAACACTTAGAGGGTCTAATTTAGTAAAAGCAAATAAAATAGGGCAAACGGTAAATTATAGTATTACAGATGAACATATCGAAATTATTTTAAAATATGGAATTGAACATTTAAAGGAGAAGATAAACGATGAAAATTAAGATAAATGAAAATATTATTAAAATTATTATAAGTGTAATTTTGTTTGTTTTAGCTTTAATTTTTCAAGATTATAGAACTATTTATTTTATTTTACTTGTGTGTAGTTATTTGATAGTTTCTTATAAGATATTTATAGATGCAGTAAAAAAATTAGTAAAAGGTAATGTGTTTGATGAAAATACTTTGATGATTATCGCAACGATAAGTGCTTTTATTATAGGAGAATATCCAGAGGCGGTTATGGTAATGCTTTTGTTTGAGTTTGGTGAATATTTATCTGATTTGGCTGTTGATAATTCTAAAGAGTCAATCATAAAACTTATGGATCTTAGAAGTGATTATGTTAATTTAAAAAAAGGTGAGAAAATAGAAAAGGTTGATATAAAAGAAGTGCATATTGACGATGTGTTTGTAGTAAAACCTGGTGAGAAAGTGCCTTTAGATGGAATAGTTTTAGATGGTAAGACCTTTGCCGATACAGCTAGTTTAACTGGAGAGAGCGTGCCTAGGGAAATTAATAAAAGTGACATTGTTTTAAGTGGGTTTGTGAATGGTAGTGGGTTAATTACTGTTAAAGCAACTAGTGTGGCTGAAAATTCGGTGGCTAGTAAAATTATTAATTTACTTCAAAATTCGAATGATAAGAAAACTAAAACAGAAAAATTTATTACAAAATTTTCTAAAACATATACACCGATTGTCGTTATTTTGGCAGCTTTGATCGTATTAATTCCAACGATGTTAGGGGCAGATTTTAATAATTTTTTATACAAAGCTTTAGTGTTTTTAGTAACTGCTTGTCCGTGTGCTTTGGTTATTTCGGTACCTTTAGGCTTTTTTTGCGGCGTAGGACGTGCGAGTAAGGAAGGAATATTAATTAAAGGTAGTGATGGACTTGAGAGTTTATCTAAATTAGATGCTGTAGTTTTTGATAAGACAGGAACGATTACGGAAGGTAAATTTGAAGTTAGAGATATTGTTAGTAATGATATATCAAAGGAGGAACTTTTAGAGCTAGCGGCTTGTGCAGAATATTATTCGAATCATCCAATAGCTAGGTCAATTGTTAAAGCTTATAAAGGTCATATTGATGAGAGTTTAATTAAAGATTATAAGGAAATTAGTGGATATGGAGCTGAGGCTTTAGTAAATGACAAAAGGGTAATTATTGGTAATGATAAATTACTGAACCAAGAGAATGTAATAGTAGATAAAGTTAATGATTTTGGAACAACTGTTTATGTAGCTTGTGATAGCAAATATGTAGGTTATTTAGTTATTGGCGATAAGATAAAAGAGTCAGCTTATAATTCAGTTAATAATTTAAAAAAGATGGGTATGAGAGTGGTTATGCTTTCTGGTGATACAAAAGAGATGGTAAAAATGGTGGCTGATAAAGTTAAGATAGATGAATATTATTCAGAGTTATTGCCAATAGATAAGGTTCAAAAATTAAAAGAAATTAAAAAACTTTCTTATACAGCGTTTGCTGGTGATGGTGTAAATGATGCACCGGTGATTAAAGAAGCTGATTTAGGTATTTCAATGGGTGGTATTGGAAGTGATGCGGCGATTGAAGCATCAGATGTAGTGCTTATGCATGATAATTTAAATAAAATAGTTACGGCAATAAAGATATCACATGTTACGCAAAAAATTGTAATGTTTAATATTATTTTTGCTTTAAGTTTTAAATTTTTAATGCTTATTTTGGCTACTTTAGGATTTGCAAGTATATGGATGGCAGTGTTTGCTGATGTGGGGGTAACTTTACTTGCGGTTTTGAATGCTTTAAGAATTATGAAAAAGAAATTATAATTCAAACAAATTTGTTTGGATTTTTTCGTTTTTTTAAAGGAATTTTGATAGTTTTTGTCGTATGTTTTATATAGAGGTGAATTTATGGAAATATTGAATGTAAAAAAACTAAGTAAAAAATATGGCAAAGGAGAAAATGAATTTTTAGCTTTAAATAATGTATCTTTTAAAGTTCAAAAAGGTGAATTTATTGCAGTTGTAGGTAAGAGTGGTAGTGGGAAAAGTACATTACTTCATTTGCTTGGTGGTTTAGATAAACCAAGTTCAGGTAGTGTCATTATTAATAATCAAGATATTTATAAGATGTCTGATAAAAATTTAACGGTGTTTAGGCGAAAATATATTGGCATTATCTATCAGTTTTATAATTTGATTCCGGTTTTGAATGTGAAGGAAAATATAATGCTTCCAGCTTTATTTGATGGACGAAGTATCAGTGATAAAAAATTAAACGATATGCTTAAAAAATTGGGACTGTTAAATAAGATTGATACTTATCCGAATGATTTATCTGGCGGACAACAGCAGAGAGTAGCAATTGGAAGAGCTTTAATAAATCATCCTAAAATATTACTTGCTGATGAACCTACGGGTAATTTAGATATTCGAAATAGTAAACATGTAATGAAATTATTAGAATTTTACAATAAGAAATATCGGCAGACTATTATTATGGTTACTCATGATATGAGTTTGGCTAAAAGAGCTAGTAGGATAATTACAATGTCAGATGGAAAGATTATAAAGGATGAACGAAATGATAAGCTTAAGTCTTAGTTATTTAAAGAAAAATAAAAAACAGACTTTTACTATTTTAGTAGGAATTATTTTGGCTAGTGTTTTATTGTTTAGTGTTGGTATTTTATTTTCTTCGTTTAGGGAATGTTTGATAACAAATATTCTTAAAACAAATGATTATCACGTAAAAATTAAAGGTGATTTACTTGGCATTTATAATGATGATATTTTATCTTTGAAAACTGAAGGCGATGAATACTTTATAAAGTTTAATAATATTTATGATACATATGGTATGACTGAGAAAATTTGCTCTAAAGTAACATGTGAGAAAACAGTTTATAATGTTAAACTACTTTCTTTATATGGAATTGGGGATAATAATTATTTGGATCTTTTAAAAGAGTTACTTATAGGTTTTACTATAATATTGTCAGTTATGGTATTTTTTATTATATATAATTCTTTTCAAATATCACTTACTAAAAAGAAAAGGGATATCATATTGTTTAAGGCTATTGGTATTAGTAATGGCCAGTTATATAAAGTTTTTTTATTTGAAGGAATAGTATGTGGAAATGTAGGGTTAGTTTTAGGGTTTGGATTAAGTTTACTTTTTAATATTGGCGTTATAAATTTAATAAATAATTTATTTAACGAATTTTTGGGTGGAAGTTTGAAACTTAGTTTATATATGCCTTTTGTTTTAATTCCTTTTATTTTTATGACTTTGATTATTTTGTTTTCGGCAGCTTTACCACTTTTTAAAATAAAAAAATATAAAGTAATGGAACTTTTTAGAGAAAATGAGTTTGTAGAAAATAAAAATTATCATTTTAAAAATTTTGTTTTAAATTATGCTTATATTAATTATGCAAGAAGTAGAAGAAAATACCGTAGTTTAATTATTTGTGTTTTTATTATAATTATTTTATTTAATAGTTTTATGAGGCTTACTGATTATACATTAAAGATAATTCACGAATATATAAATATCCCTAAATATGATATTGCTTTAACAAGTAATATGAGTAATTATAATAAGCTTAATGGTTTAGCAAGTTATCTACAAGCTGATAAGAAAAACATATTTAGAAGTTGCACTAAATATTCAACCATTCCTAAAGAAAATTATAATCAAGGTTTTGGAAATATGGTAGAAGTTTTTATTACAGATTTAGGGGGTAATGAAGTTATTAATTTAGTTAATGATACTTTAGTAGATAATAAAAAAATGATTAAGGAAAAATATAGGCCTTTTAAAAGTTTAGATAGTATAACATTAGATAGTGGTGAGAAGATAGATGATATAACTCTTACGGATAAGATTCCTTTTGGTTTTGATAATATGTTTATTAAAAATAGGGTGATTTTAAATTTAAATGAAGATAAATTTAACAAAGTATGTTCAGTTTTTTCAGGTAATGCTTTGATTAAAACTGATGAGACAAAACTTGATAATTTAATTTTAAAATATGTTAAAAAAAATGATTTTGAAGTTAGTTATACAAATGTCAAAAAAGCGTATGAACTAGTAAATAATTTCACTTTATTAATTAAGTTATTTATGGTTTTGTGTATGGGAATTATTATTTTAATTTCGATTTTGACAATTTTTAATATTATTTCGGCAAATATTAAAATGAGAAAGCGGGAGTTTGCTAGTTTAAAAGCAATAGGATTTATTAATTTTAAGATTAATTTTTGTTTGTTATTTGAAAGTTTTATTATAAGTTTGAAAGGTGTTTTATATGCATTTCCTTTTGTTTTATTAATTAGTAATGGTTTATATAAAAATTTGGAAATGTATTTTACAGTTAATATGCCTATTTTTAGTTATGATTTATTTGTTTTAAGTTTTATGTGCTGTTTTTTACTTATTTTTATATGTATGTTTTTAAGTCATTTAAATTTATATAGAAACAGTTTAATTTTAAATATTAAGGGTGATAATATTTAATATATTATAAAGTTAAATAGATGATATTTGTATGGGTTATGTAAGGTTTATAAAATGAAACATATATATGTCAATTATTTTTGTGAAGGGGTTTTGTTTGCTAATTCGCTTGCGATAACATATAATTATGATATATAATTATTTTAAGGATGTGATTACATGAGGGTAATTATTAGTGCGGGTGGAACAGGAGGACATATTTATCCTGCTTTAGCAATTATTAATAAGATTAAAGAAAAAGAACCAGATAGTGAGTTTTTGTATATTGGAACGCATAATAGAATGGAAAAAGATATTGTTCCAGCTAAAGGAATTCCATTTAAATCAATTGAAATGTATGGTTTTAGTAAAAAAATATTTCGAAATATAAAAACAGTTAAGTGTTTATTTAAAGCTTTTAAGCAGTGTAAAAAAATGATTAGAGAATTTAATCCAGATATTGTAATTGGAGTTGGTGGTTATGTGACTGTTCCAGTTATTGTAAGTGCGAAGAAGTTAGGTTATAAAACTTTTTTACACGAACAAAATTCACTGCCAGGAAAATCAAATAAATTTTTAAGTAAATATTGTGATTTAGTAGGGGTTTCGTTTGAGTCATCACTAGATAAATTTCCTTTAGGTAAAGCGATAGTAACGGGAAATCCTTGTAGTGAAGATGCTTTAAAAGCACCGGTTTTACTTAAATCAACTTTGGGTCTTTCAGCGACGAAGAAGCTTGTACTTATTGTCATGGGGTCTTTGGGTGCCGGCAGGGTAAGTAAATATTTGGAAAGTGAACTTCAAAAGTTTGAAGGTAAGGAGTATGAAGTTTTATTTGTGACTGGAAAGAGCTCTTACGATGAGGTAATGAGACATAGTTATCCTAAAAATGTTAAAATTATTCCATTTTATGAAGGGTTAACTTCGGTTATGAAAAAAACAGATGTAATGGTATCTAGGGCTGGCGCATCAACTTTAAGTGAGCTTATTGCTTTAGAGGTTCCAAGTATTTTAATCCCATCACCATATGTGGCTAATAATCATCAATATTTGAATGCTTTAGATTTAGTTAATCAAAATGCGGCTTTGATGATCGAAGAAAAGGATTTAGAAGAAGGGTCATTGATCAAAAAAGTTGATGAATTAATAAATAATGAAGAGAAAATGGAAGAAATTAAAGTTAATTTAAGAAAAATGCAGGTTCATGATAGTGCGACAGTAATATATAATAATTTAAAAAGGATAGTTAATGATGAAAAAAATAAATAATGCTTTTTTAAAAAATTATACGACATATAAATTAGAAGGCAAATTGGCATGTATTTATTTTCCGGAAAATGTGAAGGAACTTGCTGATTTAATTTTAAAGTTAAATGAAGAAAATAAAAAGTACAAAATATTAGGGAATGGTTCTAATTTAATTATTAGCTCTTCTTATAATGGTGTTTTGATTAAACTAGAAAAATTTGATAAACTTGATATTGATGGCAATTTGGTTACAGTAGGTTCTGGTTATATGCTTCCCAAATTAGCTTTAATGTGCGCGAATGAGAATTTAAGTGGTTTAGAATTTGCTTCAGGTATTCCAGCAACTATCGGTGGGGCAATTTACCAAAATGCGGGAGCTTATGGTGAAGCAATGGATAAAATTATCAAAAGTGTAACGGTATTGGATGATCATGGTAATATAAAAGTTTTAAATAAAGAAAAATTACAATTAGGATATCGTGATTCTATTTTAAAACATGAAAATTTGATTTGTTTAGAAGTAGTGCTAGAATTAAAGCAAGATAGTTATGAAAACATAAAATGTAGAATGCATAATAATTTATTAAACAGAAAAGAAAAGCAACCTTTAGAATATCCATCTGCCGGTTCGGTATTTCGCAATCCACCTGGATATAGTGCGGGAAAATTAATTGAAGATGCGGGACTTAAAGGTTTTAAAGTAGGAGATGCGATGGTATCTTTAAAACACGCTAACTTCATTGTTAATATGGGGCGAGCTAGTGGAGACGATGTATTAAAATTAATTAAAATTATTCAAAAGAAAGTTAAAGAGAAAACAGGAATTTTGTTCGAGACTGAACAAGAGGTTTTAGAATAAAAAGGTGGTATTTATGGCACGAAAGGTTAAGAAAAAAAGAAAATTAAAGGTTAAGAATTTGTTAATAGTTTTATTTGTTTTTACAGCAATCTTATTAGGTGTAGCTTTTTTAACTGATGTAAAACTTAATAATATGATTGTTAAAGGAAATAGTCTTTATAGTGACTGGGAGATAATTGAGATGGCAGGTTTATCCAATTATCCAAGTAGTTTAAAAACTTTATCAAGCACAGTTGAAAAAAGATTAGAAGAAGATGATTATATTAAAAGTGTTAAAGTTTCAAGACCTAGTTTGACGAAGATTGTGATTAATGTTGAAGAAAATTTACCACTATTTTATTATTTACCAGAAAATAAAACTATTTTAACTGATAAAACAGAGGTTACAGATAATTTTTCGGTTCCGACTGTTATCAATTATGTGCCAGATAATGTTTATTCTGATTTTTTAAAGTCGATGAGTTCAATTAATTATGATATAATTAAAAGAATTTCAGAAATTAAGTATGATCCAAATGAGGTGGATGAAGGAAGATTTTTTTTAACAATGAATGATGGTAATCAAGTTTATTTAACTTTAAATAAGTTTACTAAACTAGATAATTATTTAGATATAATTAAAGAGTTTGATAATAAAAAAGGAATACTTTATTTAGATTCTGGAGAATATTTTGAGGTTAAAAGTTAAAATATTCTTTTTTAAGTATAAGAAAGTGGGAATGTCCTATATGTCACACTAATCATGACTGTGATTATAATGCATCAGTAAATATAATGTTTAAAGGTTTAGAAAAATACATGTTATATTTAAAACAATATATCTAATCATAAATTTTGATAAACGAATAAATAGGGTAGCGACCATCCAAAACTTTATATGGAGGAGACTAAGATTTCTATGAAGTAGAAAAACTTACCGTGAGGTAGGCTAGTTAAATTTTATTTTGGCTTATATTTTAGCGTTTTTTTAGTAAAAAATTTAATTTGGGTTTACATTTTCTTTTCAATAAGGTAAAATTATAGTATAATTAATGATAGACCGTAGGAGGATGATGTTATGGAGCATGTTTATGCGAGTATTGATCTTGGTTCTGATTCCATAAAACTTGTTGTTTGTGATCTTTACCAAAATCATTTAAATTTACTTGCGGCAACATCTACGCCTTCGCGGGGAATAAAAAAGGGACTAATAATTGAACCTGAACTAGCTAAAAAGTCAATTAGATTAGCATTCAAACAAGTGGAGGATATGCTTGGGGTTAGGATAAAAAAAGTTATTGCAAATATTCCTAATCATATGGCTGAGTATAAGATCATCAAAGGGGAAAGTGATATTTTGGGTGATCTAATTACTTCTCATGATATGATGAATTCTTATAAAGCTGGTATTAAAGCTAATTTGATGCCAAATGAAGAATTTATAACGGTTGTTCCGATTGATTTTAAAATCAATGGTAAAACGGTGATGAAAGATCCAAAAGGTTTTCCTGGTAAAAAATTGATGGGAAGAGCGATGATGGTTACAACTCCTAAGAAAAATGTTTATTCAGTGGCTAGTATAATTGAAAGTTTAGGTATTGAGATTGTCGATATTTCAGTTGGGAGTATTGGCGATATAAATTGCTTTAGAAATAGTGATTTGGATAAAAGTATTAGTGCAGTTATAAATGTTGGTTCAGATATTACAACTGTATCTTTATATAATAAGAGTATTCCAGTTAGTACTAAAATAATTGGTGCGGGTGGAAGTGATATTGATAGAGATTTAGCTTATATGTATAAGATAGATGTGGAAGAAGCTAGAAAGTTAAAAGAGAACTTTGCTTTGGCTCATAAGCGAAATGCGGATGTTCATGATATTTATGAAACCGTAAATATGGATAATGTTAAGATTAAAATCAATCAAAAAGCTGCTTCTGAGGTTGTAATGAGTAGAATAAACGAGATACTTACATTGGCAAAAAATGAGTTAGAAGACTTAACAAATAAACCAATTCAGTATATAATAATAACTGGTGGCATGAGCAATATGTTAGATTTTGAATATTGCGTACATGATACTTTGCCAAGTGTAGCTAGTAAGGCTAAGGTAAAATTAATTGGAGTTAGAAATAATAAATATAGTACCGCAATTGGAAATATTATTTATTTTCTAAATACATTAAAATTAAAAGGAATGGATTATTCCATGCTTAGTGAAGATGATATGGATGAGTTATCTTCACCTAGAGAGAATACTAACGATGATACAATGCTTGGAAAAGTATTTGGATACTTTTTTGGCGAATAGGAGGATATTAATATGATGGGAATTGAAATGGATCAGTTAGCAAAAATAAAAGTAATAGGTGTCGGGGGCGGCGGCTGTAATGCAGTTAATAGAATGATTGAATCAGTTGAAGGAGTAGAGTTTATTGTTGCGAATACTGACTCGCAAGTTCTTAATAATTCTTTAGCTGAAAAAAAGATTCAAATAGGAGCAGAACTTACACATGGCCTTGGAGCAGGAGCTAATCCACA